>JBBSNJ010000096.1:0-8207 GCA_038232775.1 Thermomicrobiales bacterium | reverse complement strand
GTCGACCTCGGCTCGCTCGGCGTCCGGTTCATGGTCCGGGGCGAGGAGTCCGGTGGCGGCTTCTCCCTCGTCGAGCATCCGATCCCGCCGCGCACCCTGGCCGCCCCGCTCCACCGCCATCGCCGCGAGGACGAGTACAGCTTCGTCCTCGAAGGACGGCTCGGGGCGCTGCTGGGCGACGATGTCGTCCATGCGGAACCGGGAACCCTGGTCCTCAAGCCGCGCGGGCAGTGGCACACGTTCTGGAACGCGGGCGACCGGCCGTGCCGGATCCTGGAGATCATCTCCTCGGCCGGCTTCGAGCGGTTCTTCGCCGAGATGGGTGCTGACCCAGAGGCGCTGACCGGCGAGTCGGCGGCCGCGCTCGACGCCCGCTACGGACTCGAGGTCGACTACGGGAGCATCCCCAGCTTGTGCCTGGAGCACGGCCTGGTGTTCCCGCAGTGAGTCCGTCCACGGATCGTGGCCAAGCGATGGTCGCGCCATTCCCTTGCGGTGTCCCGTTGCCCGACGAAGTGACAGCCCTCCTCGCGGGGGGTCAAGCGAGAAGGACGGCAATGGCGGAGAGGACCGAGAGGGCCGCGACCTCTGAGCCGAGATTCGAGCTCGACGGGGATTTCGCGACCGAGCCCCAGGTGATGTCGGTCGCCACCAAGAGCGACCAGCATGGACGGCACCCTCGCGGACGGTGGGCGTCAGCCCCCGTTGCCGGTCGCGAGAATCGCCCTCTCGCCGGTCCGCGACGTGGCGTCCTTTCCCCGCCCGACGCCGAGGGCAAGCTGCGGGTTGGAGGGCGCGGTCCGCCTCGGTTCCGGCGGAGAGCGTGAGCGGGGCCGCGGCGGTCCTTTCACCGCTCGGCGGCGTCATCGTTGGCCGCGCTCGCCGGTTGAAGCCGGACCCGGAGGAGGAACGACATTGTTCGCGTTGGTCGTGCCGCGTCGAGACCTCGTCACTTCTGGCCACGTTCCGGCGACGAAGGACGTCTCCGAGCTGAAGATCTCAGATGGGAGGATTTCAATGTCCTCGTTACGGTTCAACGCGCTGATCGTTGTGTTGCTCTCGCTGCTCATCACACCCGTTCCCGTCGCTGCCCAGGAAGCGTCACCGGCCGCCTCACCCGCCGCCGCTAGCGCCTGCGACGCGCCGGAGTTGCCGCCCGGCACGCCGACGCCGATGGACGAGGCGACGCCTGAAGCGATGGCCGCCGAGGAGATGGCGACGCCCGAGGGCGACGCCGCGGACGAGGAGGGAACGGAGTTCGCACCCCCGCCGCCCGGCACGCCGGCGACGGGAACCGAGGCCGATGAGGCGACCACCGCGTTGGAGAACATCGTCGGTTGCATCAACGCCGGTGAGTACCTGGCGGTCGGAGCACTGGCGACCGAGAGCTTCATCCAAGACTTCATCGAAGTCCCGACCGTCTACGACGTCCCGGCCACCTTCGAGGACGTGCAGCCGGTCGAGATCCGCTCGATCGACCAGGTTCAGACGTACGACGACGGCGGCGTCAGCGTCGATTGGGTCTACGCCGGGCTCTTCGGCGGTCCCGGTGCTCTCAGCAGCGAGCGGTGGTTTTTCCAGCCGGAAGAGGGGATCCTCAAGCTGGACAACCTGATGCCGGTCGGGGTGCCGGAGGCGGCGCTGCCGGAGGGGGCGACGATCATCGAGGTCCAGATGGTCGATTACGCGTTCGCCCTCAGCGAGACGACGATCCCGGCGGGGCCGGTCGTCTTCCGAACCGTCAACGACTCGGCGAGCGGCGCCGGGCACGTCAACGTGGTCGTGACGTTGCTGGACGGGACGACCGCTGAGCAGGTGATCGAGGGCGAGGTCGACGTCGACCAGGTCTTCCAGGGCTTCTTCGGCGCCCTCTATCTCGAACCGGGGCAGACGGGCGACCTCGCGTTCGAGGATTTGGAAGCCGGAACGTACTTCCTCGTCTGCGACGTCGAGACCGATGACGGCACACCCCACTTCGAGCTGGGGATGGTGACCCAGATCACGGTCGAGTAGAAGCGCGTTTGGGAGCGGGGGCCGGATCGTCCCGGCCCCCGCCCCACAGCGTCCATCCATCGCCCCGACGTCACCACTCCGGTGCTCTGAGCTGCCGGCGTCAACAGTGAGGAAAGGAGAGAGGAGTCATGGAATACCGGGGATGGAGACGGTCGGTCCGGCGGAGGGCGTCGCCGTCCCTCTCGCTGGCGCTGGTCGCGACGACGCTGCCGGGCGGCGTCGCCGAGCGAGAAACGGCGGCCGGGCCGAGCGAGCCAGGGACGATGGCCTTCCCAGGAGCGCCCGGTGATCTCGCCTTCACGAGCAACCGCGGCGGAAGGTCGAAGATCTATCGGATGCGTAGCGACGGCTCCGGGGCGACGCTGTTGAGTGACTCGGCCTCGGACTCCCTCCCGGCATGGTCGGCCGACGCGACCCAACTCCTTTTCGTCAGCTACCGCGACGGTGACTCCGAGATCTGGCGGATGAACGCCGCCGGCCAGCGAGTGGCGCAATTGACGGACAACAACGTTGAGGATTTCGAGCCAGCCTGGTACCCCGGAGATCGCGCGTTCGTCTTCCGGAGCCGTCGCAGCGACAATCCGGACATCTGGCGCCAGAATCTGACGGAAAACGGGGCGTCCGACGGCGACCCGACCCAACTGACGACCAATCCCTACCTCGACATCGCCCCGTCCGTCTCGCCGAACGGCAAGTGCTTGGTCTTCGCCAGCAACCGCGACGGCGACGACGATCTCTACACGATCCGCGCCAACGCGCCGGAGGGGCCGAAGAACCGGGCGGTGCGCGTGACCCGCAACAACGTCGACGATCACGACCCCGATTGGTCGCCGAACGGCCGCAAGATCGCCTACTCGAGCGGCCCAAGCGGCAACCCGGACATCTTCGTCATCAACGCCGACGGTACCCGGCCGCGCAATCTGACCAAGCACCCCGCGGCCGACATCGACCCGAGCTGGTCGCCGAGCGGCAAGCAGATCGCCTTCGAGCGCAATGGCGGCGGCATCACCCGCGACATCTTCCGGATGCGGGCGGATGGGACGCGCCAGGTCAACGTCACCGACAACGGATTCACCGATGCGAATGTCTTGTGGCAGCCGATGCCGGACTGAGCCAACGCGGTCCCAGGGAGCCGAAGCTGACGGTGAGGCCGGCGGCGTCCGGGAGGGCGACGGTCGCCGCCGCCGGACCGGCGGGGGCGATCAGCTGGGTGGCATGAGTTCGACGGAGCGCCCCGTCTCCCTGGGCTGGCGGATCGGCGCGGTTTCTGCGGCGGACTCGACCTCAATGACGGGAGCGCTGGGACTTCGGCAATGGTTCGTTCTCACCTTCCCAGTGTGATCCCGAAACAACCTTGTCGGCATGAGTTTCGCTCAGCGCGGCCACCGAGGCCGAGCAGGAGCACGGGGCGCGGCGCGGCCCGCGCGGAAGGATGGAGGACATGGTGAGGAAGGTCGTACTGCTGCTTGGAGTCGTGGCGCTGGCGGGAGTACCGGTGCTGCTCGTCGGTCCGGGTAACGCCACCGCCGCCGAGAGTTCGACGACGATCTAGACCAAGGATCGTAAGACCGGTCAGCCAATCGACAGCGTCTGCTACTCGGTGGGCGACGAGATCCGGCGTGGCACCATCGCGGCCGCCTGCGACGCGGACGATGGCGCCAACGACGGCGTGACCACCGTGAGTTCGTCCGACCCCTGCACGTCCTGCCGCTTCGTCCAGAGCCTGCGCGACGACCGCGAGACCGGGCTGCCGACCGAGTACGTCCGGGAGCCGGATCAACTCGACGGGTGGGGCGGCTCCCGCGTTTTCGAGAACCTCGCCAAGCCCCGGATTCAAATCAAGACGGTCGACGCCCGCACCGGCAAGCGGCTGAAGGGCGTCTGCTACGGCATCGCCGACCTCTCCAACGGCGGCGGACTGGGCATCATCTGCGACGGCAGCAGCTTCGACGCCGACGGCGCCCGCAACGGCACCGTCCTAACGAAGGTGGTCGAACCCGGCCGCACCTACGGGCTGCACCAGAAGCAACCGCCGCGCGATTATCGCCCGGCGAAGGACAAGCGGGTGACGGCCGAGGCCGGCAAAGTCGCCGCCGCCACCTTCAAGAATCGGGAACGCTAGGTCGCTCCGGGGCGCCGAGATGGCGGGGCGGCGGGAGCCTCCCGCGCCTGCCTGTGGGCCCGGTCGCCGCTGATTCAGGCTGGCCGGAACGGGCTGGGCCGAGGAAGGGACGCCATGCCAGTTCGATCACTCGCAGCCATCCTGTCGCTGGCGCTGATGGCGGTCGCCAGGGGCGCCACCCGCGCCACTGGGCAGGCATCGCCAGCGGCCGGGCCGTCTCCGTTGGCCGCGCCGGTCGTGCTGACACCGGATGCGCCCGCCTACGGCGCGACCTACGGGGAGTGGAGCGCCCGCCAGTGGCAATGGCTGCGCTCGTTCCCCGAAGAGCTTAGCCCCTACACCGACGAGACGGGGGAGCACTGCGGCTTCGGGCAGTCGGGGTCGGTCTTTTTCCCGACTGGCACCGCCCATGGCCGGGGCAGCCCGGGGGATTGCACCCTCCCGGCCGGCGTGGCCCTCTTCGTCCCGCTCCTCGACAGCGAGTGCTCGAGCGTCGAGGCGCCTCCTGCCTTCGGCCGCGATGAGGCAGAACTGGCCGCCTGAGCGGCGGCGGGGATCGATCGACCGCTCCGACTCGGCGCCACGCTCGACGGGGAGCCGATCCCCGACCTGGAGCGCTACCGGGCGCGATCGCCGCTCTGTCGCGTCGCCCTGCCGCCGGGGAATCGGCTTGGGGTGGAACCGGGGGTGGCGGCGATGGTGTCGGACGGCTATTGGCTGCTGCTGGCGCCGCTGCCGCCGGGCGACCACGTGCTGCGCGTCGGCGTCTCCCTGCTCGACACGGACCAGGAAGGCGGGACGACCTACCGCCTGACGATAGCGGAGCCCCTCGTGGCGGCGAGCGGCGCGGGCTCGACGCCGGAGGGTGCCGCGGCGCTCGCACCGTCCACCCAGCCGAGCCGGGACGGCGACCGAGCCCGAGCCGAGCGTCTATAGGGGGAGGGCGGGAGATGAGGCCGACGACGCCTTGGGTCGTCTCCATCGCGGGCATTGTCTTCGCCGTGTCGGCGATCGGCGCCGCCCCAGCCCTGGCGTTCGAGTGGCCGACCCAGTTCGATGGTTCCGGAACCCCGGAGGTCACGCTGTCGGAGTTCGTCACCGGCGGTACGGCGACGTCGATTCCGGTGGGGCCCTGGGCGGCGTTGGGCCTCTTCGCCCTCCTCGCACGGAGCCAACGGTGGTGGGGAACCGCCGCGGTGGGCGGTCTGGGACTGTTGGCGCCGCTGTTCTTCATCGGGGGAATGGGCGAAGCGTTGGCCCCCGCCACGCCGCACGTGCCACAGGCCGTCCTGGGGGTCTCGGGGACGGTCTACGCGCTCCTCGCGGTCGCCTTGTTCCTGGCCGCGCTCGCGGAACTCTTTGCTCGATGGCGGGGGCTCCGGCGGCGGTCGCCGGCGGTTGGCGACGGATCCCCATGTTGGCTGGGAAAACGGCTGGCGGAACCCGGTAGTGGTGACGACCTCATGGATGAACGACGGTGATTGCTCGGGGGACGCCGTCACCCCCGGCCACTCTCCCGTCATGGCAAGCGAGGGGAGACGAAGCCGTGGTCGTCAGCCGAGTTTCGGACGGCGAAGGACACGCCTGATCGTTCCCTATCCGCGCCAACCGGAACTGGCGGGCCAACCGCTAACCCGGAGTCGGATCTCGACTCACCCGGCGTTGGCGAGCCAGTCGAGGGCGACGGTGGCCGTCCAGCTCTGGTCGACGGAGCCGAGTGTTGCCCCGGTGAAGGGTTCGGCGTGCTCAGCGAAGTCGATGACCGACAGTTGGTCGAGGGCGGCGAGGCGCAGGCGGGCCGCCCGATCGCGCTCGTCGGCGCGGCGCAGCGCCCACCAGAGGAGCCAGGTCATGAACGGCCAGGTCGGGCCGCGCCAGTAGGCGCGGGGGCGGAAACCGGGGTCGTCGGGGCTGGTGCTGGGTGGCAGCGGCCAGCGGAGATCGGGGTGGCCGGTGAAGGCAGACGAGTCGAACGTGGTGAGGAGGGCGGATTGCTGCTCGGGCGTCAGGCCGCCGGCGACGAGCGGGGCGAAGCCGGCGATGGTCCGCACCGGGATCGATCGTCCCGCGTTCAGGTCGAAGTCGAGGCAGAGTCCGATCTCGGCGTCCCAGCGCTCGGCGAGGGCGCGCCGGCCGCGCTCGGCCCAACGGGCGATCTCGCGGCGCTCGGCGTCCGGGGCGCCGGCCAGCGCCGCCAGCTCGGCCAGCGCGTCGTTGGCGGCGACGAGGATGGCGCTGGAGAGGACGTCCTTGATCCGGAACGGGTAGGTGGGGTCGGTCGCCGCCGAGTCGTCGTAGCCAGCGCGCTTGAGCAGTTCGACCAGCCAGAGGTAGCGGTCGTACTCCTCGCCCGTCGGCCGCTGCGAGGGGTCGGCGACGTGCCGGAGGTCGGAGCGGCGGTAGGGCGGGAGGTCGCCGACACGGACCTGGGCCAACGCCGCGTCCCAGCGGGGGGAGTTGTCGGTGCCGCTCTCCCAGGGGTGGAGGATGGTGACCAGGCCGGAGCCCTCCGGGTCGCGGGCGGTGGCCAGGTAGCGGTGCCAGGCGAGGAGGTGGGGGTAGAGGTTCTGGATCGCCAGCCGGACGTCGGACGTGGTGAGGCAGTGGTCGCGGTCGGCTGCGTCCCAGATCCGGCGGAGGGCGATGGCGTGGACGGGCGGCTGGCAGAGACCGCTGTTCGCCCGGGTCCGGGGGGCGGCGGGGGAGATGGCGGCGCTCGCCCATCGTTCGGCGTCCGGGAAGTAGCTGCCGGGCGGAACTGCCGGGTTGAAGACGATGTGGGGCACCAGGCCGGTGACCCACTGGGCGGCGAAGAGGCTCTCCAGTTCCCGGACCGCCCGGAGCGGGTCGAGGTGGGCGAGACCGATCGCGATGAAGGCGCTGTCCCAGCTCCACTGGTGGGGGTAGAGGCGGGGCGCGGCCTTGGTCCAATTGCCGAGGTCGTTGGCGCGGAGGACGGCGGCGGCGCGGACGGCGAGGTCGGCCGGCAGGGTGGGAGCGGCGGCTGTGGTCATTCCGTCACCTCCTGGCCGGTAGTCGGGTCGAACCAGCGCAGCTTGTCCGGCTCCGGGCGGAGCCAGAGCGGGGCGCCGGGCTGGGCGGGGAAGTCGGTCCGGGTTTGGAGCTTGAGGCGTTGGTCGCCGACGACGGCGGTGACCAGTAGGTGGGAGCCGAGCGGCTCGACGACCTCGGCGCGGGCTTCGCGGGCGTCGGGCGCCGGCTCGACGCTGGCCTCGATGTTCTCGGCGCGGATGCCGACCACCACCTCCGCGCCGTCCCGCCGCAGCACCGGCGGTGGGGCCGCGCCGAGCAGGCGGTCGCCGACGACCACCCCAAGGCGGCCGTTCGCGCTCTGGAGCCGGCCGCGCAGGAAGTTCATCGGCGGGCTGCCGAGGAAGCCGCCGACGAACTCGGTCGCCGGCCGGTCGTAGACGGCCTGCGGGGTGCCGCACTGGACCACCCGCCCGTCGCGCATGACGGCGATCCGGTCGCCGAGGCTGAGCGCTTCGACCTGGTCGTGGGTGACGTAGATGGTGGTCGTCCGCAGCTCGGCGACGAGCCGCTTCAGCTCGGCGCGGAAGTTGAGGCGCAGCAAGGCGTCGAGGTTGGAGAGGGGTTCGTCCATCAGCAGGACCGCTGGCTCCATGACGATGGCGCGGGCGACGGCCACGCGCTGCCGCTGCCCGCCGGAGAGCTGCGAGGGGTAGCGCTCGAGGTACGGCTCGAGCTGGACGAGGACGGCGGCGCGCTCCACCTTGGTCGTCACCTCCTGTTTCGGCAGCTTGCGCATCCGGAGGCCGAAGGCGATGTTCTCGAAGACGGTCAGGTGGGGGAAGACGGCGTAGCTCTGGAAGACCATCGCGATGTCCCGCCGCCGCGGCGGCAGGTCGGTGACGTCGCGGTCGGCGATGACGACGCGGCCGCCGTCCGGATACTCGAGCCCGGCGATGAGGCGCATCAGTGTCGTCTTGCCGCTGGCGCTCGGTCCGATCAGGACCATGAACTCCTGGTCGGCGATGGTTAGGTCGATGTGGTCGACCGCCCGCACCTTGCGGTCGAAGAACTTGCTGAC
>JBBSNJ010000095.1:0-8216 GCA_038232775.1 Thermomicrobiales bacterium | reverse complement strand
TCCCGCCAGAGGCCCTCCCCCCCCGCCCCCCTCACGGGGGGGGGGGGTGAGGGCCTCTCTCCGGGTGGCCGACGTCATCACCCGAAGTTCGTATCAGGGCAAGCTCCTTCGGCTCCGGTCAGGTCGGACTCCCGATTCCCGTGCCCCTGTTCCACGCACGGGAAGAGGGAGCCGATCGTGTCGTCGGCGGGCGGCGGTTCGACCGGAGTCGGTATCGGCAGCGGTGTCGCGCCCGCGATCGGTCAGGAACCGAGTGCGGCCGGCTCGGTCCAGGCCCGGCTGTCGGCCGAGCGCTCGACGGCGTCGAGCACCGCCTGGCAGCGAAACCCGTCCGCGAAGGTGGGGGCCGGGCTCTGGCCCGCCTTGATCCCGTCCAGCAGGTCCTTGATCGCGTGGACGAAGGTGTGCTCGTAGCCGATGATGTGGCCGGCCGGCCACCACGCGGCGGCGTAGGGGTGATCGGCGTCGGTAACATTGATCGTGCGGAACCCTTGGAGGCCCGCCGGGTCGTCCTCGAAGTAGACCTGGAGCTCGTTCAGCCGCTCGAGGTCGAAGACGATGCTGCCGGTCGCGCCGTTGATCTCGAACGCGTTGTGGTTGCGCCGCCCCGGCGCCAGCCGGGTCGCCACGAAGGTGCCGGTCGCGCCGTCCGCGAAGCGAGCCAGGAACGAGGCGGCGTCGTCGACCGTCACCTGGCCCATCTCCTGCCCGGCCGCCGCCGTCAGCCCCGCCCCGCCCCCGCTCGGGGTCTCGACCGGGCGCTCCCGAATGAAGGTGTCCATCGTCCCGACCACCTCGCGGATCGGCCCGACCAGGAAGTGGGCGAGGTCGACGATGTGGGCACCGACGTCCCCCAGCGCCCCGGAGCCGGCCACCTCCCGCCGCAGCCGCCAAACGAGCGGGAAACTCGGGTCGTTGATCCAGTCCTGGAGGTAGACCGCCCGCCAGTGCCGGATCTGCCCGATCCGCCCCTCGTCGATCAACCGCTTGGCGAGTTGGACCGCCGGCACCCGCCGGTAGTTGAAGTTGACCATCGCCACGACGCCGGCCCGCTCGGCGGCGGCGACCATCTCCCGCGCCTCGTCGAGCGAGTTCGCCAGCGGTTTCTCGCAGAGGACGTGCTTGCCCGCCGTCAGCGCCGCCAGCACGACCTCGTGGTGGCTGTCGCCGGGGGTCGCGACGTCGACCAGCCCGACGTCGTCCCGCGCCACCAGCTTCCGGTAGTCGGTCTCGTACCCCTCCCAGCCGAGCGTCGCCGCCGCCGCCTTGACCGCCGCCTCGTCCCGTCCGCCGATCGCCACCATCCGCGGCCTCGGATCGACGTCGAAGAAGTGCTCGACCTGACGGTAGGCGTTCGAGTGCGTCCGCCCCATGAACTTGTACCCGACGAGTCCGACCCCGATCTCGGCCACGGCGCACCTCCGGTGCGAGTGGGTAGTGGGTAGTACGACGCGTGCTCTCTTCCCCACTACCCACTACCCACTCCGTCCTACACCCACCACGCCTCGCCGGCGGTCTCGGTGATCACCGTCTCTTTGAGGAAGGAGACGGCTTTGGTGAAGCCTTCGTTGATGCTCATCAGGGAATCCTCGTGCTCGATCGAGAGGGGGCCGTCGTAGCCGGCCAGGCGGAGCTCGGAGACGAGGCTGCGCCAGAACTCGAGACCGTGGCCGTAGCCCACGGTGCGGAAGATCCAGGAGCGCTGCTGCTCCTCCGTGTAGGGCTTGGTGTCGAGGACGCCGTTGCGGCGGATGTTCTGCTGATCGAGCCAGGTGTCCTTGGCGTGGACGTGGAAGATCGCGTCCCCCAGCTCCCGCACGCAGACGAGGGGGTCCATCCCCTGCCAGAAGAGGTGGGAAGGGTCGAAGTTGACCCCGATCGCCCCCCCTCCGGCTTCGCGCAGGCGCCAGAACGACTCCGTGTGGTAGCCGACGAAGCCGGGGTGGAGCTCGATCGCGACCCGGACCCCATGCTGCTGGGCGAAGGCGCCCGCCTCCTGCCAGTAGGGGTTGACCTTCTCCCGCCACTGCCAGTCGACGATTTCGCGGAAGTCGGGGGGCCAGGGGCAGGTCACCCAGTTCGGCTTCTGCGAGGTGTCGGAGTCGCCGGGGCAGCCGGAGAAGGTGACGACGTTCTGGACGCCCAGCGCCTGGGCGAGTTTGACGGTGTCGCGGAACTCGGCGTCGTGCTTTTTGGCCACCGACTCGTCCGGATGGAGCGGGTTGCCGTGGCAGGAGAGGGCGCTGATCTCCAAGCCGCGACTCTGGACGGCGTCCTTGAAGCGGCCGAGGGCCGCGTCGTCCTTGAGCAGCTTGGCCGGCTGGCAGTGGGTGTCGCCGGGGTAGCCGCCGGTGCCGATCTCGACCGCCTCGCAGCCGGCCTGCTTGATGTAGTCGAGCGCCTCCTCGAACGGGCGCTGCGCGAAGAGGACCGCGAACACACCGACCTTCATCTCGCCTCCTTCGGCTTCGGGGCCTGCTCGACCCACCCCTGGCGCAGCCGGCGCGGCGCACGATCACCGCGCCGGCCAGGACCACGACTTCGCGCCGGCATCATACCGTAGCCGGCCGACCCGACCGCCCATCCGGCCACGCCCGCCGGGAGCGTCGGCCCCGTTCCCGGCCGATCAATCACGGCCAAACTCGCCCCCGTCGAGCGCGACCACCTCCCCCCTTTCTAGCGACTCGACGCAGGCCAGGACCACCGCCAGGCTCCCCAGGTTGTCGCGCCCGCTCGTCTCCGGCTCGGCTCCGCCGGCGCCCGCGTCCCAACACGCCGCCAGCGTCCCGGCCCGGTCGACCGCGGCCACGGGGGGCGTCTCCACCGCCCTCGCCGGTTCCCCCCACGTCTCGAGCGCCACCTCCCCCGTCGTCGCGTCCGCCTCGCCGCCCGACCAGCGGACGCGCCCCTGCTCCCCCGCGATCTCCCAGTCGCCGTTCCACGACGTGTCCCGCTCCTGGGGCGCCCAGTTCCCCTCGTAGAGCACCGACGCCCCGTTGTCGAGGGTCAGCAGGGCGGCGACCGCCGGGTCGTGGGCATACGGGCTGTCGGGGACGCGCCAGCCGCGGGCGTAGACCCGCCGCACCTCGCGCCCGGTCAGCGCCCGCAGCAGGTCGAAGTGGTGGATGCTCATGTCGATCACGACCGGGTGCCGCATCGCGTAGCGGAAGTTGTCGGCCGGCCAGAGCCCGCGGGTGTCCCGCCGGAACCGGATCGTCGCCGAGATCACCTCGCCGATCGTCCCCGCCGCCACCAGCCGGGCGACCGCCCGCGGCGGGGGGCGGAACCGGTAGTTCTGGCTGACCATCAGGGTCCGCCCGGCCGCCTCGGCGGCGGCGACCAAGGCTCGGGCATCGTCCATCGAGGTCGCCAGCGGCTTCTCGACCAGCACGTGCTTGCCGGTCGCCAGCGCCGCCTCGGCCACCGCCCGGTGCGTCTCGGGCGGGGTCGCCACCAGCACGGCGTCGGCCTCGACCCCCATCACCGCGTCGGCCAGAGCCGGGAAGATCGCCGCCTCCGCCAGACCCAGCTCGGCGGCCGCCCGCTCGCGGGCAGCGGCGTCGGCGTCGACCACGGCGACCAGTTCGACGCCGGGCGCCTCCTGGATCAGCGGCGCCCAACTCCGGCCGAACCCGCCGAGGCCGACTTGGATCAGTCGCATGCGGCACCCCCTCCTGGATCGACGGCACCGGGGCCGGCCCCGGCTACTCCTTCGTAGCTCCCGACGTCAGCCCGCCGACGACGAAGCGCTGGAGCCCGGCGAAGACGACGATGATCGGCAGCGCGACCGTGGTCGCGACCGCCATCAGGTTGTTCCACTGCGTCCCGTACTGGCCGATGAAGGAGTTCAGGGCGACCGTCACCGGCTGCACGTCCTCGTCCTGGTTGAGCGAGAGGGCGAAGACGAACTCGCCCCAGGCGAAGAGGAACGAGAAGACCGCGACCGTGATCAACCCCGGCCGCACCAGCGGCAGGACGATCTGCCAGAAGGCGCCCCAGAGGGTGCTGCCGTCGACCATCGCCGCCGCCTCCAGCTCGCGCGAGACGGCGAGGAAGAAGGGCCGCAGGATGATCGTGGCGAAGGGGAGGGTGATCGTGGTGTCGGCCAGGATCAGGGCCGGGAAGGAATTGACCAGCCCGATCCGGCTGAAGAGGACGAAGAGCGGACCGGCGAGGACGACGCTCGGCAGCAGTTGGGTCACCAGCAGCAGGAGCAGCAGCACCCCCGCGCCGCGCAGCCGCAGCCGGGCCAGGGCGTAGGCGGCGGGCGCCGCCAGGAGCAGCGTCAGGAGCATGGTGCCGAGGCTGATGATCGCGCTGTTGGCGATCGCGTCGAGCACGATCGGGTTGCCGAAGACGGCCGAGCGGTAGGCGTCGAAGACGGGCGGGTCGGGGACCAATTGGGGTGGGGAGGCGAAGATCGCCGGCATCGTCTTGAGCGAGGTGGCGACCATCCAGTAGACCGGGAAGAGGAAGACGGCGACGATCAGGGAGCCGACCAGGGTGCTGCCCCAGCCGCGGCGGCGGAGTCGGCGGCGAGGCGAGGCGGTCACGAGCGCACCTCCTCGCGGCGGCTGACCCACAGGTAGAGGGCGGCGACCGGCAGCAGCGCGAGCAGGAGGACGGTGGCGGCGGCGGCGCCCTGGCCGAAGCGGAAGAACTGGAAGGTCAGCTGGAAGGCGTAGATCGGGAGCACGGTCGAGGCATCGACCGGGCCGCCGCCGGTCATGACGTAGATCAGGTCGAAGACCTTGAAGGTGTAGATCAGCCCGAGCAGCAGGACGCTGAGGGCGACCGGGCGCATCAGGGGCAGGGTGATCGCGGCGAAGCGTTGGCGGGCGTCGGCGCCGTCGATGCTGGCCGCCTCGTAGAGGTCGAGCGGGATGTTCTGGAGCCCGGCCAGCAACAGCACCATGTTGAAGGGGATGCCGACCCAGATGTTGGCGACGATCGTCCCCAGCAGCGCCGTCCCCGGCTCGATCAGCCAGTAGCGCGACGTCTCCAGCAGCCCGAGCCGCTGGAGCGCGAAGTTGATCACCCCGAAGTCGCCGTCGAGCTGCCAGCGGAAGAGGCTGCCGCTGACAACCGTCGGCAGCATCCAGGCCAGGAGGAGGAGCGCCCGCAGCAGCTCGTTGCCGGGGAACGGGCGGTTGAAGAAGATGGCGAGGGCGAAGCCGAGCGTGAACTGGAAGAGGAGCGAGGCGGCGGTAAAGGTGGCCGACAGCCCGGCCGCCCGGCGGAAGCCGGGGTCGGCCAGCAGCGCCCGGTAGTTGGCGAGGCCGACGAACGGCTGGTCGCCCGCGAGGAACGTGCCGACGTTGACGTCGTGCAGGCTCAGCCGCAGGTTGGTGGAGACCGGGTAGAGCATCGTCAGCGCGACGAAGGCGACGGCCGGGGCGAGGAAGAGGTAGTGGCCGGCGCCCCGCAGCCGCTTGGCGCGCGGGACCGGGCGGCGGGCGGCGCCGGGGGCCGCCTGGGGCAGGCGGTGGGCGACTCGGGCCATCGGACCACCTCTGGACGAAGCGCGCGACGAACGGCGGCGGATCGCCGCGCCGCCGGCCCCCCGTCGCCGATGACGGCCGGCGAGGGGGGCAGGGGATGAGGGGATGAGGGGCAGGGGAGCCAGCGTCGGCCCCCCGTTCCCCCACGCGGCGCGG
Source organism: Thermomicrobiales bacterium (assembly GCA_038232775.1). Taxonomy (GTDB): domain Bacteria; phylum Chloroflexota; class Chloroflexia; order Thermomicrobiales; family UBA6265; genus JBBSNJ01. The sequence continues at coordinate 2,559 of JBBSNJ010000095.1, read as the reverse complement.
TCGGGGGGCGGTTTGCCGCCGCCCCCCTCGCCCGGCCCCGGCTACGCCGGCGGCAGCAGCGGGGTGATCGCCGCTTGGGCCTGCTCGAGCGCGGCGGCGACGTCGGTCTGGCCGCTGACCGCGGCCTGGATCGCGTTCTGGATCGCGTTCGAGATCTCCGGGTAGTTCGGGCCGTAGGCACGAGGCCGCGCCACCTGGAGCTGCTCGATGAAGACCGCGAGCACCGGGTCCTCGGTCCACTCCGCGTCGCCGGCCATGTCCTGCCGGCTCGGCAGCTTGCCGGCCTCGATCAAGTAGGGCTTCAGGTTCTCCGGCTCTTGCCGCCAGGTCAGCAGGTCCCAGGCGGCGTCGATGTTGGCGCCCCCCTTCGGGATCGCGAAGTTCTCGCCGCCCAGGATCGAGGCGCTCTCCTGCTGGCGCGGCAGCACGCTGACCGTCCAGTCGAGGTCCGGGCTCTGCTCGCGGATCACCGGGATCTGCCAGGGGCCGTTGATCATCATCGCCGCCTTGCCGTTCTGGAACTGGGCGAGGACGTCGGCCTGGCGCCAGCCGAGGATACCGCGCGACATGAAGCCGTTCTGGACCAGATCGACCCAGAGTTGGAGCGCCGCCTGCCCCCCCTCGCTGGCGATCGTCGGAATGTCCTCCCCCGTCTCCCAGAGGAAGGGGAGCCACTGGAAGGTCCCCTCCTCGCTCTTGACCCCACTGACGGCGAGACCGAAGCGGTCCCCCTCGGTCAGCGCCTCGGCCGCCGCCTGGAGCTCGTCCCAGTTGGTCGGGGGGGAGACCTCGGCCGGGCCGGTGAAGGCCGTGTTCGACCAGAGAACGAGGCAGTTGCTGTTGTCCGGCAGCCCCCAGTTCCGCTCCTGGTAGGTCGTCGACCGCCAGGGACCCTCGAAGTAGGCGTCGGCCTGGCCCCATTCGGCGACCCGGTCGGTCAGGTCCTCCAGGATGCCGAGCGCGGCGAAAGCCGGGTGGTCCGGGTTGTCGAGCAGGGTGATGTCGGGCAGCCGGCCGGCGGTCGCCCCCTGCAAGATCTGCTGCTTCAGTTCGGCGAAGGGGATCGCGGTCCGCTCGATCGTGACGTGGGGGAAGGCGTCCATGTACTTCTGGTGCTGGGTGACGACCGCCTCGGCTTTCGCCCCGGTGAAGTAGTCCCACCCGGTCAGCTTCACCGGCTCGCCCTGGCGGGCGGCGGCGCGGCCGCCGCCGCGCCCGAGGAGCGCCGCGCTCCCCAAGCCAACCCCGGTCGCCTTGAGGACATTCCTCCGCGTCAGCTTCGTCGCGTGCATGTCACGGTCCTCCTTCGGCTCTCGCCTTCGTCGGGGGCGGCGGGGCGGTCGGCGCCCCGCGTCGTTGACCCCGCTCGCGTTCCCTAACCGGGGGGCGGTGCTCTGCCGGACGGTCAGCTCCCCCCGCAGCAGGTGCTGGGTCGGTCCTTGCCCACCTCCTTCCAACTGCCCGATCAGCAGCTCGGCGCCGATCCGTCCCATCTCGGCGGCCGGGAAATCGACGGTCGTCAACGCGGGGGTGACGAGCTTGGCCCGTCGCTCGGAGGCGACGGCGATCAGCGAGAGTTCGTGGGGGAGGCGGCGGCCGACATCGGCCGCCGCCTGGACGAGGCCGCCGATCGCCTCCGAGTTGATGGTGACGATCGCGCCGAGGCCGGGATCGGCCGCCAGCAGGCGGGCGGTCAGGGCGCGGCCGGCCTCCGGGCTCGGGTCGCACGGGTAGGCGTCGCCGACCAGCCCGAGCTCGGCGACTGTCCGCTCGAATCCGGCCAGCGAGCGGACGGCCGGGCCGTAGCCGACGTCGAGCAGCCCGGCCGCGGCGTTGACGAAGGCGAGCCGGCGGTGGCCCAACCCGGCCAGGTGGCGGACGGCGTCGGCGACGGCCTGCCCGAAGTCGAGGTCGACGAAGCTGAGCCCGGCGCTCGCGGCGGGGTGCCCGATCAGGGCGAAGGGATAGCCGCGCTCGCGGAGCAGGTCGACGCGGGAGTCGTCGAGCTTGATCTCCATCAGGATCACGCCATCGACCAGCCCGCTGCGGACGAGGCGGATGACGCCGGCATCGTCGGCCGGGGAGGTCGATAGCAGAAAAGCGTAGCCCCGCTCGGCCGCGGCCTCGGCGGCGCTGGTGATGAACTCCAGGCGCAACTCGGAGAGCCCCTTGGCGAGGGCGGGGAAGAGGAGCGCGATGGCGTGGGCGCGGCGGCTGGCCAGGGCGCGGCCGGGGGCGTGGGGGTGGAAGTCGAGCTCGGCCATCGCCGCCAGCACGCGGCGCTTGGTCGGCTCGGAGATGGGGCGCTTGCCGCTGAGCGCGTACGAGGCGGTGCTGACGGCAACGCCCGCGCGCTTCGCGATCTCGGCCATCGTCGCCAAGGGCGGGCTCCTTCGTTCGTCGGCGAGCGAGGAAGGCGCGGCGCGACCCGAGCAGCCCGCTCGCTGCCGGTCGGCCGAGGCAAGCGGGGCGTGGATCGAATCGCTTCGATGATCCGCAGCATAGAACCGACCACGGCGCCCGTCAACAGCCGGCGCCGGCGCGGCGGCGGCCGTGGCT
>JBBSNJ010000094.1:0-8221 GCA_038232775.1 Thermomicrobiales bacterium | reverse complement strand
TGGCCCGGACGTCGAGTCCCAGCCGCCCGTGCCGCCCGAGCGCGTCGAGCATGTGGTCGAAGAAGGGCACCCCCGTCTCCGCCCGCACCTCTCCCCCATCGAGTTCGACCGCGACCGCGATCCGCGTCTCGAGTGTTTCCCGCTCTTCGCGGCCGCGCCGGATCTGGGCGACCGTCGTCTCTGCTGCCGCGGTCATCATCCCCTCGATCCCGACTCCTCGGCCAGCCGCAGCACGTCCCGCAGCTCCTCGACGAAGATCGCGTTCTCCTCCGGCGTCCCGACCGTCACCCGCAGGTAATCCTTCAACTCCGGTCGGCCGAAGGAGCGGACGAAGACCCCGCGCCCGGCCAGCGCCGAGACGACGGGCGCTCCCGCGGTCGGCAGCCGGACCAGGAGGAAGTTGGTCGCCGACGGCACCGGCGCCACGCACGGCACCTCGCCCAGCGCCGCCGCCAGCGTTTCCCGGTCGGCGACGATCTTCCGCGTCACCGCCTCCAGGTGCGGCAGGTCGTCGAGCGAGGCGATCGCGGCCGCCGCCGAGACGCCGGCGACGTTGCCGAACTCCGGCATCACCCGCGGCAGGTAGGGGACGAGGGTTTCGGGCCAGACGCCGTAGCCGACGCGCAGCCCGGCCAGCCCGGCAAACTTGCTGAGCGTCCGCAGCACCGCGACGTTCGGGTGGCGCGCCATCAGCGGCCGGTGGGCCACCCCGGCGAACTCGGCGTAGGCCTCGTCGATCGCGACCAGGCAGGGGGCGCCGGCGGCGATCCGCTCGACCGCCGCCGGTTCAAAGAGCGTGCCGGTCGGGTTGTTCGGGTTGCAGACGACGACCAGCTTCGTCCGCCCGTCGATCGCGCCGAGCACCCCCTCGGCGTCGAGCGCGAAGTCCGGCCCCAGCGGCGCGTCGACGACCTCCGCCCCGTAGAGTTGGAAGAGCGGCCGGTAGACCCCGAACGTCGGCTCCGAGACGACGACGCGGTCCCCCGGCTCGATCAGCAGCAGCGCCAACTGCTTGAGCACGTCGTCGAGCCCGGCCCCGACCGTCACCTGCTCGAACGGCGCCCCGATGTAGCGCCCGAGCGCCTCTCGAAGTTGCCGGGCGTCGATCTCCGGGTAGCGGTGGCCCCCCTCGAAGTGAGCCACCGCCGCCCGTGCCTTGGGCGACAGACCGTAGGGCGACTCGTTCCAGTCGAGCCGCACCCGCCGCGGCGGGGGGACGGTCGGTTCTTCCTCCCGCGTGTAGGACGGGATCGCCCGTAGCGCCGGCCGGACGAGCGCGTCGAGCGCCGGGTGCCTGGTGTTGGATGTCGAGAGCGCGCTCATAGAGATGCGTTCCTAGATCGCCGCCGCGGTCGTGGTGGAGCCGAGTCTACCTTCCCGACAATCATAGCCGACGCCGTCGCCAGCGCCGTCCACTCGCTCGCTCGATTCGACGGGTCGGCGGCGCCTTCCACGGGGGACGCGGGCGAGCGCCCCGTGTGCAGTCCCCCAACTCCGGCCGCCTGGAGTCGAGCTGGACCGCCGCCGATCGTTCTCGGAAAGGGAGCCAGCGCTCCGGCGCCGAGGGGGGGTGGCCGTTTTCAGCCGAGTCCCAGCGCTCGCGGTCCGCACCCGGTGGCCCCGACCAATCCCGCGAGGAGGTCGTCAAAGATCAGTCGCCGCTCGGCGGACTATCAGAGCATCAGCTTCTCGAGCGACGAGACCAGAATCTCGGTCGCCCCGGCCGCCCGCAGCCGCTCGATCGACTCCCAGAACGCGTCCTCTTCGAGGGCGGTGTGGACGGCCACCCAACCCGGATCGGCCAGCGGCACCACCGTCGGCGCCTTGAGACCGGGGACCACCGCCCGGATCGCCGGCAGCGCCGACTCGGGGGCGTTCATCATCACGTACTTGTAGCGCTTTGCCGCCTGAACCGCCTTCACCCGCAGCAGGAGCCGGTCGATCAACGCCCGCTTCGCCGGGTCGGCCATGGCCGCCGGGTCGGCGGCGAGCACCGCCTCCGACTCCAGGACCGTGGCGATCGGCCGCAGGTCGTTCAGCAGCAGCGTCGAGCCGGTGGCGGTCAGCTCCACCACCCCGTCGGCGACGCCGAGCGAGGGGGCGACCTCGACCGACCCGCTGATCGTCACGATCTCCGGCACCGGGCCGCCGAGTCGCTCGAAGTAGCGCCGCGCCGACCCCGGATAGGAGGTCGCCACCTTGCGGCCGGCGAGGTCGGCCGGTTTCCGGTGCGGCGCGTCCCGCAGCACCGCCACCACCAGGCTGCAGTAGCCGAAGCCGAGCGGGGCCAGCTCCTCGACCGCGACCCCCTCCTCGAACAGGAGATTCCGCCCGACCACCCCAAGATCGACCGTCCCCATCCCGAGGAAGCCGGGGATGTCGTCGTCCCGCCCGTAGAGGATGGTCAAGGGGAAGTTGCGGCAGTGGGAGAAGAGGCGCTGTCCGTAGCTCTCGAAGCCGAGGCCGATCGAGCGGAGCAAGCCGAGCGTCTCGTCCGTCAGCCGCCCGGAGCGCTGGACGGCCAGCTTGAGGCGCGGCTCCCCGGGGTCGCCGTCGAGGGGGGCGAGACTAGCGGTGAAATCGGGCATGGCCGAGGTCGTGTCCTTGCGTCAGCGGGCGTCGGGCGCGACGAGGCCGCCGTGCCGATCGCTCGGGTGTACCACACCGGCGGGCACTCGCCCAGCGCCCGGCGCCAACCGGGGGCGTGGTCGCCGCCGCGGCCCGCGCGGGGAACCTAGAATCTACAGCTCCGGCAGGAGCAGCACCCTCAGCAGGATGCCCGCGACGATCGCCAGCATGATGAGGAGTTCTTGCCAGCCGAAGCCGCCAGCGACGGGCCAGATCCCCCCGGCGGGCTTCGGATCTCGAACAGCAGCGCTTCGACTTCAGGCGGCTGTCAAGGTTCCTCCCTTACACCCCATCGACCATCCGAAACGACGACGAGCGGGTCGGCAACGGCGACCCGCTCCACCCGACGACCGGTCATTAGGCACTGTCGCCCTGAGCTGAGGCTGATTTGCGGTCGATGCCCTACGCGCCCGTGAGCACCCCGATCCCGATCACGAATTCGACGAGAATGACCAGGAGAATGGTGATCTCTTGCCAGCCGAGTCCGTCCATCTCGCCCCTCCGAATACGGGGTGCTGGTTGCGCTGTCGTGTCGCCGGTGGCGACTGCACGCCGGATGCCACCGCGTTTCCGTGGCGATATGCCCGAATATCGCAGCCCGGTTTGTGCGCTGCCGCCGAAGACGCCGACGTCGTCTCACCCTACCGTGGGGGCAGTACCAGCTACCTCGACCAGCAGCTTCCCCGTGCCGTCTCCGCCGGTGACCGGAGCGGAGGCGCCGCCCGCACCCGCCGCCCGCCGGCGTCCAGATCGCCCGATCGCCCGAGGTGCCCGATGGTCCCCCCTGCCCCCTCTGCTCCTCATCCCGCCGCCGCGCCCCCGATTACCCCGGCGCTCGCGCTCGCGCTCGCCTACGACCGCTACGTGGCCGCCCTCTGGCGGGGCGAGAGCGAGGAGGTCCGCCGCTTCGGGGTCTGGCTGAAAGGGTGCTGGGGGCTCGGCCCGCCCGAGCCCGCCGGCGCTCCCGCCGCCGTCAGTGCCCTCGTTGGCGCCGGCACCAGCATCCGCTGGCACCAGGTCGACGGCGTCCTCTTCGGCTACATCCCCGGCGTCCCCCACCGTTGCTACCAGGTCCCCGCCGACGCCGAGCCCCCGGCCATCGTCCCCTACGGCCGGCCCCGCCGCACGGCCGCCAGCGGCCGGTGATCGGCGTCGGCGTTGTTCTCTGGCGTCGCGTCGAAGCGGTGCGTCGCCCGCCGACCGTCGTTCCAGGCAGAGCGAGTGCTTCCCCGGCTCCAGACGGTGAAGCCAGTGCCTTGTCCGGAGTTCGGGTGATTGGTTCCGCTTCCCCGGGGACTGCCCTCATTCGGAATCCGGCGGAATCCGGAAGAACATTTCGCGTTCCCGCGGCGACAGCCGGCCCTCACCCCCTTGCCCCTCTCCCGGTGCGCGGGACAGGGGCAAGGGGGGAGCGCGGGCGGGGACGGCCGGGGAAACACCCATGATTCTCACGAATTCCGTATCACCCCCAGCCCCCTTGCCCCGGTCCCGTGCGCCGGAGAGGGGATCGCGCTGAACAGCCGATAGTGGAACCGCCCGAACGGATTCGGTATCACCCACGCGGGGTCGCCCGCTGCTCGCCGACGCCCGTCAGCGAGGGCTGCGCTCGGTCTCCCGCCTCGATGCGGCGGCGGTCGAGGCCGCGTCCGTCCCGTGCGTCGGCGTCCCGATGCTCTCGCGACGGGCGACCATCTCGCCGTGGGCCGCGTGGCCTCCGGCCGCTACCGGGGTGCGGGGCGAGCGCGGTCCGCGCCGACCCGCTCCCAGATCAGACGCAACCCGGCCAGCGTCAGCTCGGGGTCGTGGTGCTCCAGCAGCGGCGAGGCGCCGGCGAAGAGCGGCGCCAGGCCCCCGGTCAGCACCGTCGTCGCGTCCGTGCCCAGCTCCCGCCGGATGCGGCCGACCATTCCCTCCAGCATCGCCAGGTGGCCGAGCACGATCCCCGACCGGAGGTGTTCGGCGGTGCTCTTGCCGACCGCCCGCTCGGGCAGCTCGAGCTCGACCGCGAAGAGCTGGGCCGCGTTGGCCGAGAGCGCCCGCAGCGAGGTCGTGACCCCGGCCGCGATCGCCCCCCCGAGGTAGTCCCCCTCGGCCGAGACGACGTCGAAGGTGGTCGCCGTCCCCAGATCGATCACGATCGTCGGGCCGCCGAAGCGGGCGAAGGCGGCGATCACGTCGGCCAGTCGGTCGGCCCCGACCTGCCGCGGCTCGTCGACGAGGAGGCGGATGCCGAGGTCGAGCGCGGGCGAGACGACGACCGGCTCCACCCCGAGCCGCTGCCGGGCCATCGCCGAGAGCCAGCCGGTGACGCTCGGGACCACGCTCGAGAGGATCATCCCGTCGACCTGGTCGAGCGCCAGCGCCTCGGCCGCGAACAAGGCGCCGAGGAGTCCGAACCACTCGTCGGGCATCCGCTCCCGTTCGGTCGAGAGGCGCCACGAGGCGCGCGGCGTCGCCTCGCTCGGCTCGTAGAGCCCGAAGAGCGTGTTGCTGTTCCCGACTTCGACCGCCAGCAGCATCTCTGCCCCCGTCGTCGCCCTCGGCCGACGAACCCTCGCGGCGACTCGGCCGCCACGATCCGCGGAAGACGCCGCCGGTGCGCGGGGCGGCGGTCTCGAGGGGCTCCAATCGCCTGTTCGCCGGCGGCTCTTGGCCGGCGGCGCAGTATAGCGATCCACCGGCACGACCTGACCTCGTCCTGGCTGCGAGCGCTCCGGCTCCCGGTCGCCGCCGAGGCTTGGCCTCCCAGCCCCGCGCCCGTCGATCCTGGTGGGGAGGCCCTGGTGGGAGTCTGGTCCGTCTCGACCTTGGCCGTCGGCCGCCGGCCCCACTATCATCCAGCGACCCGGCCGCCTGCCCCCGCCGGCGCCGGAGGAATCCCCGATGACCGAGCCGGAGCAGACACCGGCCACTCCCCCTCCGACCGACCCCCGGCCGACCCGCGAGGCGCCCTCGATCTGGCCGATCCTGCTGGCCGTCTCGCTCGCCTCGTTCATCGCCGTCACCGCCTTCGGGGCCGGCATCCTGGCCGAGCGCGACCTCTTCGCCGTCGGCCTCGTTGATCGCGCCCGCGAGATCGGGGGGCTCGCCACCGACGTCGACCCGGACTCCGGCGCCGCCTTCCCCCGCCTGACCGAGGTCAAGCGCCTGGTCGAGGAGGAGTACTACTACCGCCCCACCTCCGACGCCGGTCTCGCCGACTTCCGCGCCAAGCTCGATCAGGCGGCGGTCGCCGGGCTGGCGACCGCCGCCGCGGCGCCGCCCGCGACCGACCCGTTCGTGCCCGCCGCGTCGTTCGCGACCCCGATCGCCAGTCCCGCCGCGGCGACCCCGGTGGCCGCCGGCGAGGACCTCGGAGCTTACCTGCGGCGGCTTGAGGACGGCGCCCTGCACGGGTTGACCGAGGGCCTCGACGACGAGTATTCGGAGTACTTGGAGCCGGCAGCCCCGGCCCTGATCGCCCGCGACCTGCGAGGTCAGTACGAAGGGATCGGGGTCTGGGTCGAGCGGCCCGAGGGGCGGTTCGTGATCGTCGCCCCGATCCCCGGGTCCCCGGCCGAGGAGGCCGGCCTGCTCCCCGGCGACGAGATCGTGGCCGCCGACGGCGTCCCCCTCCTCAACCTGCCGGAGGACCAGGCTCTGGCCTTGATCAAGGGTCCCCCCGGCTCCTCCGTCCGCCTGACCGGCCGCCGCCCGGAGCGGCCGGACCCGTTCGAGATCGAGGTCGCCCGCCGCGCCGTGGTCCTCCCGACCGTGGTCTACGCCCCGGCCGCGGACGGCCGCGTCGGTCTGATCCGGATCGCCATCTTCAACGAGCAGACCGCCCGCCAGCTCGACGAGGCGCTCCGCCGGGCCGAGGACGACGGGGTCGACGGCCTCGTGCTCGACCTCCGCGGCAACGGCGGTGGCTACGTCACCGCCGCCCGTGAGACGATCGGCCGCTTCGTCCCCGCCGACCGCGGGCCCGCCCTCTACGAAGACGTCGACCCGGAGGAGGACGGCGACCTCGAGACCGAATCGATCTCCGGTGGCGGCGAAGAAGCGTTCGCCGTCCCCCTCGTCGTCCTCGTCGACGGCGGCACCGCATCAGCCGCCGAGATCGTCGCCGGCGCCCTGCGCGACTACGACCGCGCCCGCCTGGTCGGCACCCACACCTTCGGCAAGGGCCTCGTCCAGCGCGTCCACGATTTCCCGGACGGCTCGTCCGTTCGGATCACTTTCGCCCAGTGGCTGACGCCGAACAAGACGCCGATCCCCGAGGACGGACTCCAACCCGACGTCGTCGTCGAGCCGCCCTTGGCGTCCCCGCCGCCCGCGCCCGCGGTCGCCCCCGCTGCGCCGGACGCGGTGCCCGCCTTGGCCGATCCCCAGTTCGACCGCGCCGTCGACCTCGTGCTCGACGGCGCCTAAGCCGCCGTCCCGCCCGGCTCTCCCGGCCGCCCCTGGCCGCCCCTGGGCGTTGGTGGAGGGTGCCGCCACCGGCCGCGGGCGGGAGGGGGCGGCCCCGCCGTCGCCGCCGGCTCCCTCCCCGACGCCCAGAGGTTGGGAGGGCGGTGTTCCCTTACGGCGATTTAACCCGCCGCTTACGGGCCGTTAACCTGGCGGCGCTATCCTTGACGTCGTGGAAACCCGCCGACGCTTCACCGCCGCCGCCGACGTTCCCCTTCCCCCCCCGGCGGCCACCGAAGCCGCGGGTAGCCGGGTGCTGCCGGCGGTCGAGGGCGCGTCGGTGCTGGTCGTCGAGGACGACCCGACCCTCCTCAGTACCCTCTCCTACAACCTGACGCGGGAGGGCTACCGCGTCCTGACGGCGATCGACGGCGAAGGGGGGTTGGCCCTCGCCCGCCGCGAGCTCGGGCAGCTCGACCTGGTCGTCCTCGACCTGATGCTGCCCGGCATCAGCGGCTTCCAAGTCTTGCGCCATCTCCGGACCGAGACCGATATCCCGATCCTGATCCTCTCGGCCCGCGGCGAAGAGCAAGACAAGATCGACGGGCTCGAGCTCGGAGCCGACGACTACGTCGTCAAGCCGGTCGCCCTGCGCGAGCTGCTGGCCCGCGTCCGCGCCGGCGTTCGCCGTCGCGCGGTGCCCGCCGCCCAACCCCCGAGCGTCCTCTTCCGGGGCGCCCTCCGGATCGAGATCGAGCGCCGCCGCGTCCTGGTCGGCGAGGCGGAGATTCAGCTTCGACCGAAGGAGTACGGCCTGCTGATCACGCTGGCGATGGCCCCTGGTCGGGTCTTCAGCCGGCAAGACTTGCTCGACGCCGTTTGGGGCGAGGAGGTGATCGTCGACGAGCGCACGGTCGACGTCCACATCTCCTGGCTCCGCGGCAAGCTGGCGGACGCCGGCCTCGGCGGCACCGCGATCCGGACCGTCTACGGCGTCGGCTACCGCTTCGTCGTCCCGCCGGAGGCGGGGCTCGGGGCGGCGCACACCCCGAGGGAACCGGGGCGGGGGGCGGGGGCCGGCCCCGCACCCCCGTGGGGGGTCCCCCGGGGGGGGGGGGGCGGGGGGGGGGCGCGCCCGGCCCGGGGCGGGGGGCGGGCGCCCCCCGCGGGAGCGCCTGGGGTGGGGGCACCCGGAGGCGGCCCC
>JBBSNJ010000093.1:0-8258 GCA_038232775.1 Thermomicrobiales bacterium | reverse complement strand
GGACGGCCAACGACGGGGGGTGATCGTGGTCGGCAGGGCCGGAGGGCACAAGAAACTCCCCTACGAAGTGGACCTGGTTCCTATTGACCTCCCTGGGTCACCTACGTACCCGATCGAGCGCCGCCGCCGCTTCGGCCGCTACTTCCCGCACGATCTCGGCGGCCGGCTGCGTCCGTCCGACGAGGCCGACGCCCTGCCCGGCGTAGAGGACCATCGCCCCGATCTCGCCCGTCGTCCCGACCAGGGGCGCGTCGGAGGCGTAGCGGAGCACCGCCTCGCCGAGCTCGTTGCGGGCGATCTCCTCCCCTTCGCCCGGCCGGGCGCCGCTCGGCGGGCGGCCCGCCGCGTCCCAGCGGTCGTAGGTCGGGTTGCGGAGGGTGCGCAGCGGGGCGTTCGCCCAGCCGACGTCGAATAGGTCGGTGTGGATGGTGTCGGTCTCGACGGCGGCGTGCAGGCGCTGGCGGTACCGCTCGTGGGTGGCCGACTCCTCGGCCAGCAGGAAACGGGTCCCCATCCAGACGCCGGCCGCGCCGAGCGCCAGCGCCGCCGCCAGCCCCCGCCCGTCGACGATGCCGCCGGCGGCCAGGACCGGGACGGGCGCGACGGCGTCGACGACGGCCGGCACCAGCGGCAGGGTCGCCACCTCGCCCCAGACGTGGCCGCCCGCCTCCCAGCCCTGGGCGACGATCAGGTCGACCCCGGCCGCGACCGCCCGCCGCGCCTCGTCGGCGCTGGCGACGCTGTGGATCACGAGCGCGCCGGCGTCGTGGACTGTCGCGACGTAGGGGGCGGGGTCGCCCCAGAAGAAGGAGACGAGCCGCACCCCTTCCTCCAGCGCGATCGCCAGGCGCTCGCTCGGGTCCCACTCCAGCACCAGGTTGACCGCGAACGGGCGGGCGGTGCGCGCCTTCGTTTCCCGGATCAGTGCCCGCGCCGCCGCCGGCGAGCGCCAGGTGAGCGAGAGGGTGCCGAGGCCGCCGGCGTTGCTGACGGCGGCGGCGAGAGCTGGGGTCGAGGCGCCGCCGATGGGGGCCTGGGCGATCGGCAGCTCACTGCCGAGGAGACGGGTGAAGGGGGTGTCGAAGCGGATCGGGTGGGCCATGGAGCGCGTCCTTCTCGTCGTGCCAACGTCCGACATCGTGACAGATGGTTCCTCAACCGTGCCACGTCGCCTCGAGCACCCGGAGCCAGTTCTCGGCGGCGAGTTTTCGCAGCGCCGCCTCGTCGTAGTCGGCCGCGCGTAGGGCGTCGAGCAGTCTCGGCAGGCCGGCGGCGTCGCCGAGTGTGGCTGGGATCGTCGCCCCGTCGAAGTCGGAGCCGAAGCCAACCCGGTCGAGGCCGACCCGGGCGACGAGATAATCGATGTGGCGGACGATCTCGGTCAGCGGCGTCGCCGGGTCGAGCGCACCGTCCTGCCGCAGCATCGAGACGTCGAAGGCGACGCCGACGATTCCATTCGACTCGCGGATCGCGTCGAGTTGGCGGTCGGAGAGGTTGCGGGCGACCGGGCAGAGGGTGTGGGCGTTTGAGTGGCTGGCGACGAGCGGGGCGTCGGAGAGGGCCGCGACGTCCCAGAAGCCGCGCTCGTTGAGGTGGGAGAGGTCGATCATGATCCGCAACCGGTTGCAGGCGCGGACGAGCGTCTTGCCGGCGTCGGTCAAACCCGGACCCGTGTCGGGCGATCGGGGAAAGGCGAACGGCACGCCCGTGCCGAAGGCGTTCGGTCGGCTCCAGACGAGTCCGAGCGAGCGAAAGCCGGCCTGGAAGAAGACCTCCAGGGCGTCGAGCTCCGGGTCGATCGCCTCCGCCCCTTCGAGGTGGAGGATGGCGGCCAGAATGCTGTCGTGGCGGCAGCGGGCCAGCTCCTCCGCCGTCCGGACCACCTTGAACCGCCCGGCGGACGCCGCTTCGATCCTGAGGAGACGAGACATCAGGGCGAAGGTCGCTCGCTGCGCGTAGCCGAGGTCGAGAGGGGGCGCCAACGGCATCTCGTAGCCGTCGGTGGTCAGGGCGAAACCGTCGTCCGGCAGCCGGGGCACCGCCGGGTCGTGGGGGACGAAAGCGGCGAAGAAGCCGCCGACGAGCCCCCCCGCGTCGGCTCGGGGGAGATCGAGATGCCCCGCGGCCGACCCCGTGATGAACGAGCCGTTGTCCGACCCGGCGCGGTACAGCCGCAATAGCATGTCGTTGTGGCCGTCGAAGACGGGAATTGTTGTCATCCGCGATCCTTCCGTCCCTGGCATCGGGCGCTGATTGGGGAACTGTCCCTCGTGACCCCCGACCTTCCCCAAGGCATCGCGACCAGACCCGTGCAAGGTCGCGAGGCGATGGGCGATGCTCGGAGCATCACGGTCGACCTTGCTGCAGCCGGCGTTCCCCCCGCGATGCGGTATGATCGACGGGTGCTCGCCGCCATGGCGAGCCTGCCTCAGGTTGGAGCGGCCGACGTGACGCGCTTCGCCAACTTCTTCGCTCTCCCCATGGTCCCCGCCCGAGCGCCGGCCGATCCCATCGGCGGGCCGGGCGCCGGCGGCCTCCCCGTCCCTCCCGGCAGGGGATGACGGCCGTCGTCCCCTGCGCCTCCACCGCCACCACCGCGTAACAGCCACCGTCAACGATCCGCCGGCGGGATGTGCCGGCGTGGTGCGGGTGTCGGCTGCGCGCCGGCCAACGGCCGGCGCCGGTCGCCGCGCGTCCCCGCCGCCCGGCGGCCGGGAGGGCGCCAGCCATGACCGAGAGCCGATACGTCGATGAACCGTTTGACCAGGAGGACGGGTTCGACCGCTGGTACGTCGAGGTCGTCCGCCGGGCGGAGCTGGCGGACGACGCACCGGTGCGCGGCTGCAAGATCATCCGCCCTTACGGCTTCGGCCTCTGGGAGCGGATGGTGTCTCGGCTCGACGCCCGGATCAAGGCGACCGGGGTCGAGAACGCCGCCTTTCCCCTCTTCGTGCCACGCGGGCTGCTGGAGCGAGAGGCGGCCCACATCGCCGGCTTCGCGCCGGAGGTCGCCTGGGTGACCCGCGGCGGCGGCCAGGAGTTGGCCGAGCCGTGGGCGGTACGGCCGACCTCCGAGGCGCTGGTCGGCACCGCCTTCGCCCGCTGGGTGCAGAGCTACCGCGACCTGCCGATGCTGCTGAACCAGTGGGGCAACGCTGTCCGCTGGGAGGAGCGGCCCCGCGCCTTCCTGCGGACGCTGGAGTTCCTCTGGCAGGAAGGCCACACCTGCCACGCCGCGTCCGAGGAGGCGGACGACCGGGCCCGCCTCATGCTGGACGTGTACCGCCGCTTCTACGAGGAAGATCTGGCGATCCCGGTCGTGCCCGGTCGCAAGTCGGAGGCCGAGAAGTTTGCCGGCGCGCTCCGCACCCACACCGTCGAGGCGATGATGGGCGGGAAGTTCTGGGCGCTTCAGGCCGCTACCTCCCACGACCTCGGCGACCGCTTCGGCCGTGCCTTCGGGATCCGCTTCCTCGACCGGGATGGCGAGCGCAAGCATGCGTTCACCACCTCCTGGGGGCTGAGCACCCGCGCCGTCGGCGCCGTCGTCATGGTCCACGGCGATGGCGCCGGCCTGAAGCTGCCGCCGGCCGTCGCCCCGGTCCAGGTCGTCGTGGTCCCGATCACCCGCAAGGGGGCGGAGGACGAGGCGGTGGCGGCGGCGGTCGAGCGGATCGTGGGCCGGCTGGCGCCGGTGGCCCGCGTCCGGGTCGATGCGCGGGAGGAGCGGACGCCGGGGTTCAAGTTCAACGAGTGGGAGCTGAAGGGCGTGCCGCTGCGGCTGGAGGTCGGCCCCCGCGACGCCGCCGCCGAGCAGGCGATCCTCGTCCGCCGCGACACGGGGGAGAAGGCGGCGGTTTCCCTGGCCGCCCTCGCTCCGACCGTCGAACGGCTCCTCGTCGAGATCCAGGCGGGTCTCTTCGCCGCCGCGCAACGGACGCTGGCCGAGCGGACCGCCGAGGTCGATACCTTCCCGGAACTCGCCGCCCGCGTCGCCGCCAACGCCGGCTGGTCGCTCGCGCCCTGGTGCGGCGACGCCGTCTGCGAGGAACGGGTCAAGGCGGAAACCAAGGCGACGATCCGCTGCATCCCGAACGACGCGCCGGCGGAGGCGGGGCGCTGCGTCGTCTGCGGGCGGGCCAGCGGGCGGCGGGTAATATTCGCCCGAGCGTACTGATACCGATACCGAGTCCGGTGGAACCGTTCCGCACCCGGACGCGGGATCGAGGTAAGGGGGCGGGCTCAGCGGGATCGGGTCGACCCCGGAGCCGCTCGCCCGATCGGCGTCGCCCGGCCCCGAAGGGACCGGGCTGGAGCGACGAACCCCCCTGAAGGGGGCTGGTACGAACTTCGGGTGTATCCGGTTGTACCGTCGTAACGCTCTGGCGGATGAAGACTCCTCGCTCCTGCCGCAGCGGGGAGCGGGGGTGAGGGCATCGCTCCGGCAAACACAACTGATTATCCGGAGTTGGTATGACCCGGCAACCGGGAGGGCGACCCCTGGGGAAGCAGCGGCGATCACCGGAGCCAGATCATACGGGATACGGGCGAATGCTTTGCCTTCCCGCAGCGGCCGCCGGCCCTCACCCCCAACCCCTCTCCCGGTGGGCGGGAGAGGGAAGCCGGTCCCGCCTCCAGTTTGCGAACGCTTCAACCGGATTCTGTATCACCCCACGGAACCCTCTTCCCCGATGCCGCCGCGCCGGAGCGAGGGGCCGGTGGCGGGGGGCGCCGCCGCCTCGCGTTCTCCCCTGGTTCGGACTCCCCGGTCGGAGGTCGGGGCTCGAACGCCGCTACGCCCGGTACCGCAGCCCGAACCACGTGTCCGGGTGCTGGGCGTTCGGGTCGGCGGCGCCGAAGCCGGCCCGCTCCCAGGCGGCGGCGAAGGCGTCTTCGGCGCCGGCGAGGATCGCGTCCTCGTCGGCGTCGAACACCCGTCGACCGGCCATCACGACGCGACCGTCGACGATCACCGTGTCGACGTCGTGGCCGGAGGCGTGGCCGACGACCCGCAGCGGCGCCAAAATCTCGGGCGCGAGGTGGGCCTGGCGGGCGTCGAGCAGGATCACGTCCGCCCGCTTCCCCGGCTCCAGGGAGCCGACCTCGCGCTCCATACCCAACGCCCGGGCGGCGTCGATGGTAATCATGCCGAGGACGCGACCGGCCGGCAGGAGTTGGGTGTCGGCGAAGTGGGCGCGTTGGAGCTGGGCGCCGACGCGGGCCTGGGCGAGCAGGTCGAAGGAGCGGTCGGGGGCGGTGCCGTCGGTCGAGAAGACGACGTTGACCCCGGCCGCCAGCGCCTCGACCACCCCGAAGCGGGCGAGGGCGAAGGCGTGGGTCAGCGGGCCGGAGGAGGCGGCGGTGCCCGTCTCGGCCAGGGTGGCGATCTCGTCCGGCGCGATCCCGGCGCAGTGGGCGAGGCAGACGCGCGGCCCCAGCAGCTCGGGATCGATCGCGTGGGCGGCGCGGACCATCCCCTGGTAGGCGTGGGCGTGGAGGCCGACGTTCCGCGTCTCGGCGATCCGCTTCACCCTGGCGAGTTGGCGCCGTTGGAACGCGTCCGGCTCGTCGAGGGGGCAGATCGCCGACGGCCCGACGGCGAACCGGAGGCGATCTTCTCCCAGATCGGCGAACGCCGCCGCGCACTCGTCCGTCACCCGCAGGGCGTGGTCGAGGTCGCCGACGACCTGGCGCGGGCCGCCGACGGCGTCCTGATCGACGTAGCGCCTCGGCCAGGGGCCGTTCGGCGGACCGGCGGCGACGACGTGGCGCAGCCCCAGCTCCCGGTAGCCGGTCGCGGCGGCGAGGGCGGGGCGGGGGTCGTCGACGCGGGGCGAGGAGCCGGTCATCGAGAGGGAGGTGGTGACCCCGAACTTCAACCGCTCGAGCGCCGCCAGCCGGCTCTCGGCCTGCCAGAACTCGTCGTCGGCGGCGCGGAAGTAGATCGTCTCGACGATCGTCTCCCAGCCACCGTCCGCCCGCCCCTCCCCGAGCCCACGCGTCAGGCAATGGCCGGCGTGGCCGTGGCTGTCGACCAGACCGGGGAGGACGATCATCCCCCGCGCGTCGAGCCGCCGCCGCGCCTCCGGCAGCCGCTCCGGGCTCCCCTCGACGGCGACGATCCGCCCGCGGTCGATGCCGACCGCGCCGCCGGGCAGCACCCGCCGCTCGGAGTCCATCGTGATCACGGTGCCGCCGTCGATCGCGAGGTCCATTGTCTCCTCCCGCGGCGCCGGCTCCAGCATCGGGCGGGAGGCGCGCCGGGCCCCGGCGGCGAGCGCCGCGACGGACGCGCTAGCGGAACAGGTCCTCGACCGGCACCGCGAACCCCGGCACCACCTCCCCGCCCGCGAGGAGGTCGCCGGCGCCGAGGAGCCGGGGCTCTTGGCCGGGGGCGTAGGCGGTGACGGTCTGCGGGCGCGGCTCGACCAGCCAGACGAGGCGGACGTCGGCCACCAGGTACATGTCGATCTTGGCCAGCACGTCCGGCGATCGGTCGGTCGGGGAGCGGACCTCGACCGCGAGGTCGGGGGCCAGGTGAAGGAACCCTTCCTCGTCGAGCGCGACCAGCCGCTCGGCGCGGACGAAGGCGACGTCCGGGACGCGGACGATCCGGCGGTCGGGGAAGAGGACGAACCCGGCGTCGGCGCTGTAGACCTCGCCGAGGCCGCGCGGCCTGACGACCGAGAGGAGAAGGTAGGTGATCAACGCCGCGAGCTTGCTCGCGGCTCGTCCGGCAGGGGACATCTCCACCAACTCCCCGTCGATCAGCTCCCAGCGGCCATCGGGCGGCCCTTCCCGCTCGAGTTGCTCGACCGTCCAGAGCTTGGTCGTCGCCATGGCGTTCCCGCTTTCCTGGACTGGCTGTCGCGATCCGGGGGTGATCGGCGTGCCGGCGCGCTGGAACCGTAGCACAGCGGCAGTGGGCAGGCGTCAGGCGTCAGGCGTCAGGCGTCAGGCGTCAGGCGTTGAGCGGTGGGCGACGGGGAGAAGGCGAGCGGGTCGGCCGGCGTCGCCCGGCCCTAAAGGGACCGGGCTGAAGCGACGAAGCCGGCTGAAGCCGGCTGAGGACGGGCGCGGTGGCTTTTGTGCCTACGCCCTCCACCCCTTCAGTGGGCTTCGTCGGGTCAGGGCGGGGTGTTGAACCCCGCGCGACAGGGGAAACGGCGATCGCCGTCCCTCCCCGCTCCCTGCCGCCTTCCGCCTGCCGTCTGCCGACTCATACAAAATCTGGTTGCACCGTGGTGCTCTGGCATTCGGGAGCGGCTCCCCTCTCCCGCTGAGGCGGGCGAGGGGTCGGGGGTGAGGGCCGCTCTCCGGCAAACACCACGGATCACCCGGATTCCATATCAGACCAGGCACTGCCCCTCGCGCGCCACCACGCGGCCTCCCTTGACCACTAGCCAGCGGGGCGGGCGCTCGATCATGGCCGCCAGGTGGTTCTCGCCGTCGACCAGGACGAGGTCGGCGGCGCGGCCGACCGCCAGGCCGTAGTCGGCGGTGCCGATCACCTGGGCGCCGCCCTCGGTGACGACGTCGAGCACCAGGGCCAGGTCGTCGTCGCGGCGGAGGCCGTTGCGGTAGGCGAGGAGGAAGGCGCGCTGGAGCATGTCCGGCGTGTTGAGCGGGCTCCAGGCGTCGCGGACGCCGTCGTTGCCGGCGCACATCCGGACGCCGGCGGCGCGCAGCCGCTTGAGCGGGGGGAAGGGCCGGGGACCGCTCGGGCCGTGGCTCATGATCGCGATGTCGTGCTCGAGCAGGAGGTCGATCAGGCGGCCGAGGGTCGCCTCGTCGACGCCGCCGAGGCAGAAGGCGTGGCTGATCACGACCCGACTCCGCCAGCCGAGCGCCTTCGTCCGCTCAGCGATCAGCTCGATGGCGAAGGCGCCCAGCTCGCCCGGCTCGTGGAGGTGGATGTCGACGTCCTTGTCGTGGCGCTCGGCCAGACCGAAGACGGCGTCGAGGTGTCCCTTCGGGTCGCGGTCGATCGCCGACGGGTCGAGCCCGCCGACGACCTCGGCCCCGTTGCGCAGGGCATCCTCCATCAGCGCCAGGGTGCCGGGGCGGACCAGGAGCCCGCTCTGGGGGAAGGCGACGATCTGGATCGAGAGGGCGGGGGCGAGGTCGGCCCGCGTCCGCAGCACCCCCTCGAAGCCGGCCAGCCCCCAGTCGGTGTCGACGTCGACGAAGGTACGGACGTGGGTCGTGCCGGCCGCGATCGCGGCGCGGGCCACCGCGGACGACTGGCGGTGGGGGTC
>JBBSNJ010000092.1:0-8291 GCA_038232775.1 Thermomicrobiales bacterium | reverse complement strand
GGTAGGGCGGCACGAGAGGTCGATAGCCCTTTGGTCCCGTTTGGCGAACGTCTCACCGGCGCGCCTTCTCCGTCGCGTCCCCCACGTCCCACGCCAGCCACCAGTCGCGGACACCAGGCTTTCGCAGGTGTGGCCGCAAGGAGCAGCGCCAGGGGGTCGAGCCGGTCGCTCGGAAGTCCACCTTAGCGGCGTCATGACCGCTGCTGCCGACCGATCCGACCGGGTAGGTACCACCCCGGACGTTCTCGCTTCGACAGTCAGCCTCCGATCCGCATCCCGCGTTCTCCGGCGCCGAAACGGCGCGGCGCTTGTCGGCTTGGTTGACTCCCACCCCGAGGTTCCGTAGACTGGCCCAAAATCGCCCTCGAGCTCGGGCTCGACAACCCAGGTGTGATGCAGATCGCCACAACGCCGGTCCGCGAGGCACCCCTCGCTCCCGCCCTCCCCGTCGTTCCCGCCGACGTTCAGGCAGTCACCGCCTGTCCGGCGAACGAGGGAGGCGTGCTCGACCCGGCAGTTGTCGACGCGGTCGAGCGTCTGGTGGAGCGGGTCCGGGCCGCCTCCCCGACCGCCGACCTCGCACTGGTGCAGCGGGCGGCCACCTTCGCCGCCGATGCCCACGAAGGGGCTCGGCGGAAGTCGGGCGAGCCGTACGTGCTGCACCCGATCGCGGTCGCCGAGATCTTGGCGACGATGCAACTCGACCCGGAGACGATCGCCGGCGGTTTGCTCCACGACGTGATCGAGGACACTCCGCTGACGCTGGAGGGGATCGAGGCCGAGTTCGGGCCTCGGGTCGCCAAGCTCGTCGACGGGGTAACCAAGCTCAATCGCCTCCCGTTGACGGCGGACGACGGCTCGACCCAGGCCACGCGCGAGCTGGCGCGGCAGGCCGAGAGCCTGCGCAAGATGTTCCTGGCGATGGTCGACGACATCGGCGTCGTCCTGATCAAGCTGGCCGACCGCCTGCACAACATGCGGACGCTCGACGCGCTGCCGCCCGAGAAGCAGCGGCGGATCGCCCAGCAGACGATGGAAATCTACGCTCCCCTGGCCAACCGGCTCGGCATCTGGCAGGTCAAGTCGGAGCTCGAGGACCGCGCCTTCACCTACCTCTACCCCGAGGCCCAGGCCGCGCTCGAGCGAGAGCTGACCAAGCGGGGCGCCAACAGCGCGCCCTACATCGCCCGAGTCAAGGAGCAGCTGAAGACGTTCCTAGGCGAGGCCGGGATCGAGGCCGAGATCACGGGTCGGGCGAAGCACAACTACTCAATCTACCGCAAGATGCAGATCAAGCGACGCTCGTTCGACGAGATTTACGACGTGATCGGGCTCCGGGTCCTGGTCGAGGACCGCGCTGCCTGCTACGGCGCCCTCGGGGTGATCCACGCGATGTGGCACCCAGTGCCGGGAGAATTCGACGACTACGTCGCGACCCCCAAAGAGAGCCTCTACCAATCGCTCCACACGGCAGTGATCGGCCCCGAGGGGCGCCCGATCGAGATCCAAATCCGGACCCGCGAGATGCACCGGATCGCCGAGTACGGCGTCGCCGCCCACTGGCGCTACAAGGAGGGGGGCAAGGCGGACGCCCGCGTCGAGGCCAAGGTTGCCTGGCTGCGCCAGCTGATGGACTGGCGCGATCAGGTGGCCGACGCCGAGGAGTTCGTCGAGTCGCTGAAGTCGGACGTCTTCCAGGAGATGCTCTACGTCTTCACCCCGGCCGGCGACATCATCGAGCTGCCGAACGGGGCGACGCCGGTCGACTTCGCCTACCGGATCCACACCGAAGTCGGGCACCAGTGCGTCGGCGCCAAGGTCAACGACCAGCTCGTCCCGCTCGACTACAAGCTGCGCAACGGTGAGGTCGCCCGCGTGCTGACCTCGAAGTCGAAGGTCGGGCCCAGCCGCGATTGGTTGCTGACCTCCTCCGAGTACGTGACCACGGCGTCGGCCCGCGAGAAGATCCGGCGCTGGTTCCGCAATCAAGAGCGGGACGAGAACATCGCCCAGGGGAAGGAGATCGTCGAGCGGGAGCTGCGGCGGCTCAGCCTCGACCTGAAGCCGGAGGAGATGGTCCGCTTCTTCCCGCAGTACCCGAAGTACGACGATCTGTTGGCTGCCGTCGGCTACGGTGCGGTCTCGCCGCAGTTGATCGCCGCCCGGCTCGACCAGGGGCGAGAGAGGGCCGTCCTCGTCCCGGCGGCGCACGTCGAAGTGCCGCGCAGCCCGGCCCGGCTCCAGGTGATGGGGGTCGGCGACCTCCTGACAAACTTGGCGACCTGCTGCAAGCCGGTCAGCGGCGATCCGATCAGGGGCTACGTGACGCGGGGCCGCGGGATCACGGTCCACCGAGAGGATTGCCCGAACCTGGCGAATCTCTCCGACCCCGAGCGCCTGGTGCCGGTCAGTTGGGGCGGCCCGGGGGAGGAGACGTTCCCGGTGACGATTCGGGTCCGTGCCTGGGACCGGGTCGGTTTCCTCAAGGACGTCAGCACCCTCCTCGCCGACGAGAAGGTCAACATCGTCTCGGTCTTGACCACGACCCACGACGACCGGACGGTGACGCTGCTGATCACGGTCGAGGTCGAAGGGATCGGCCAGTTGAGCCGGGTGCTCCGCAAGCTGGAAGGGATTCGCGACGTCTACGAGGTGCGACGCGACGCCGACACGGCCCCGGTGCGGGCAGCCGGCTGAGGGGTCGCCGGTGCCGGCGCCGGAGATCGAGGGAGGCGGCGGGGGATGGGCCACCACGGCGGCGCTGGCTCCACGAGCGGGATCGAGCCGGTGACGAGCGGCCCCGCCGCTCGCTCTCCCGCGGCCCGTGGGGGACCGCGCTCGGTGCTCTCGCTTGGGGAGACGTTGGTCGACCTGATCGTGACCGACGGGAGCGGCAGCCTAGAAGGCGCGTCGGGGTTCGTCGCCCGCCTGGGCGGAGCACCGGCGAACGCGGCGGTCGCGCTGGCGCGTCTCGGGGTGGAAAGTGCATTCGCCGGCGTGGTCGGCGACGATCCCTTCGGGCGCCGCCTCCGCTCCGGACTGGCGGCGGAAGGGGTCGACATCAGCCGCCTGCGGGCGACGACCGAGGCGGCGACGACCCTCGCCTTCGCCTGGAAGGACGACCGGGGCGACGGTCGATTTTGGTTGCTTCGGGGCGCGGACCTCCGGCTCTCGGCGGAGGACGTTGCGGCGGCCGGCCTCGCCGAGATGGCGGCGATCGTGGTCGGTTCGGTCGCGCTGGCGGGGGAGCCGTCGCGGTCCGCGATCGGCCGGGCGGTCGCGGTGGCGGCCACGGCCGGTGTCCCGGTCTGCTTCGACGTCAATCTGCGACCGAGCCTCTGGCCCGACCTGGAGTCGGCGCGCGCGGCCTGCGCGCCGGTGATCGCCGGCTCCACCCTGCTCAAGCTGAGCGTCGACGACGCTCGGGGCATCCTCGGCCTGGAGGAGCCGGCGGCGATCATCGCCGCGCTGCGGCAGGGCGGGGAGCGGACCAGTCAGCCCCCGCTCGTCGTCCTCACCGACGGCGAACGGGGCTGCTGGTTCGCCGCCGGGGGCGAAGGAAGCGACGCGGTCCGCCACGTGCCAGCCTTCTCGGTGGCGGCGGTCGAGCCGACCGGCGCCGGAGACGCCTTCACGGCGGCGCTCCTCGCCCGACTGCTCGAGCGGGGCTGGGGCGAGATCGCCGAGGAGGACGTCCGCTCCGCGGCGGCGGCCGGGGCACTGGCGACGACCCGGGAGGGTGCCTGGGAAGGTCTGCCAACGGCCGCCGAGCTGGACGCCTTTCTGTCCCTGCATTGATGCCTAAGGTTTTCCGGCACATTCCGGCCCGCGGAGGCGGAATCGAGGGGCGATCGCCGCGTTCCCGATCGTCGCCCGCCCAGGTCATGCAACCTTCGGTTGATCGATTCAGTGTGCCGTCGAGCGAGTGAGGGCCGGTGCCGGGTCACCAGCGTTCAAAGGCGTCGCGAGAGTCAAGGGCGTCGCGAGAGTCAAGGGCGACGCGACGGGGCTCGCGAGCGATTCCACATGATCGATTTGGAGAGGGGACCGTCCGGGTGGGACGGTAGGAGGCATCGTGAGCAACTTCCCGTCGAAACTCCAGCCGCCGCTCGCCAAGGCGCGACGGGTGGAGTAGTCTCCTCCCATGCCCTCCCCGAGCGACCCTGTCGCCTTCACCCTGTTCGGCGTCAGTGTCCGCTGGTACGCGATCTTCATCCTCTCGGGCATCGCTGCCGCCGTCTGGCTGGTCGGCTGGTTGGCGGGGCGGCGGGGGATGGACCGCGAGTTCCCGCTCGATGTGGCACCATGGGTGGTTTTCGCTGGGATCGGCGGCGCCCGGCTCTACTATCTCCTGCTGCGGTGGGACTACTACCTCGCCCACCCGGAGCAAGCGCTCAATCTTCGCCTCGGCGGCCTGACGATCCACGGGGCGCTCGCGGCCGGCAGCCTGACGCTGCTCTGGCTCTGCCGCCGCCGCGGCCAGCGCTTCCTGGCCTGGGCCGACCTGACGGTGCCGGCCCTGGCGCTCGCCCAAGCGATCGGCCGCTGGGGCAACTGGGCCAACCAGGAGGCCTTCGGCACGCCGACCGCGCTGCCCTGGGGGGTCGCCATCGATCCCAGCCGTCGCCCTCCTGGCTTCGCCGCGGCCGAGCGGTTCCATCCCACCTTCCTCTACGAATCGCTCTTCAACCTGCTCAATGCGGTCTTCCTTTCCTGGCTCGTGCTGCGACAGCCGCGCAGCCGCTTCCTGCGGGAAGGCGACGTCCTCTGGCTCTACCTCGTGCTCTACGGGTTGGCCCGGCTGGCGATCGAGCGACTGCGGACCGACAGCCTCTACATCGGTCCTGTCCCCGCCGCGACGGTGATCAGCGTCGGTCTGATTGCGCTCGGTCTCACGCTCTTTTTGGTCCGGCACGTGGGACGCGGCGGCGTGCCGGACCGCGTCCCCGCGGCCGAGCGAGCCACCGATTGACACGCTGGGTTGGTCTTGCTATCGTCCGCCGATCCCGCCCGGATAGGCTGCCGCGGCCCCACGCGCAAGCCGTGCGGTCGCGGCGGCGAGGGTGATCGTGACCCGGCGCCCGACCGCCGCGCTCGGATGGCGGCAGCCCTCAGCAGGAGCCCGACGGCGATGCATGACTCCCCGGGCACCCGGCAGCGGGCGCTGTTCCTCCTCGCCGCACTGCTAATCGCGGTCGTCGCCGTCGCCTGCGGGAGGGCGAGCGTCACGGACATCGATCAGGCGCTCGGGATCACCCCGACTCCGACCCCGTCGGCCGCGCAACTGGCCACCGGGACCGCGGTCGCCGCGGCGACCAGCGACGCGCGGACGGCCGTCGCCGTGGCCGCCGTCAACAGCCCAGCCGCCGGCGGTGCGGCCGCGTCGAGCGGCGACGTGACCCGCGGCAGCGTCCAGTTCTTGACCAACTGCCAAGGCTGTCACGGTCCGGGCGGCAGCGGGGGCAACCTGCTGGCGGCAGGGGGGCCAGGGGCGACGGTGGCGTTCGAGAGCGCGCTGCCGCTGATCCGGGAAGGGGTCGGCCACCCCTCCCCGCCGGGGCCGTTCCCGGCGACGAGGTTGAGCGACAGCAACATCCGGGATTTGATCGCCTTCATCCAATCGCGAGCGAGCGGTTGATCCGGCGTCCCAACTCACACGGAATCCGATTGACCGTTTCCGGCAAACGCCTCTGAATCACCCGGATTCCGGGGGAGGCAGGCGGGCGCTGGTCCGGCGTCGCCCGGCCCTAAAGGGACCGGGCTGAAGCGACGAAGCCGGCTGGAGCCGACTGCACCTGGTGGGGCGGCGATGGTCGCGGGGGGAGGCCCCGTTCATGGGGCTTCGTCGCCTCACACGGTTTCTGGATGAATCAAGGGTGTTCCCCGGCGGTCGGCGACCGAGCTCCCCTCTCTTGCGCATCGGGAGAGGGGCCGGGGCTGAGGGCCGGCTGCCGCGGCGCGCATGCACAGCGTTCTCCCGGATTCCGTCTTAGAGCGGTCCCCAACCCACGGGTGGATCGACAAGCATCGGGTTCGGCGCGATCGGCGATTAAGCAGAGGCGGCGGAGAAGATCGATTCTCGGATCGCCATCACCTGCGACCTGAGGGCGGTGTCGGCGGAGATGGCCCGCTCGACTTGCTTGATGCCGTGCATCACCGTGGTGTGGTCACGGCCGCCCAACTCCTGCCCGATCTCCATCAACGACGACTCGGTCTCCTCGCGCAGCAGGTACATCGCGACCTGGCGAGGGGTGACGATCTCTTTCGTCCGGGAGCGGCCCCGGAGGTCGCGGGTCGAGACGCCGAAGTGGCCGACGACGGCGTCGACCACCACTCCCGCGGTGACGCGAGCCCGACGGGCGCCGATCGTGGCGTCGGTCAGGGCCGCCATCGCCAGCGGCAGTGAGATCGGCTCGCCGAGGATTTGGGAGCGGGCGATGACCTTGTTCAGCGCGCCCTCCAGCTCCCGGATGTTGCTCTGGTCTTTCTGGGCGACGTACTCGGCCACTTCTGGCGGGAGGGGAATACCCAACTCCTCTCCCTTGGCGCGCAGGATGGCGAGCCGCATCTCGTAGTCGGGGAGCTGGACGTCGGCGATCAGCCCGCCCTCGAAGCGGGAGCGGAGACGGTCCTCGAGGGCAGAGATCGCCTTCGGCGGGCGGTCGCTAGTGAGGATGACCTGCTTGCCGCTCTGGTAGAGGGCGTTGAAGGTGTGGAAGAACTCCTCCTGGGTGCTCTCCTTGCCGGCGATAAATTGGACGTCGTCGATCATCAGGATGTCGGTCTCGCGGTAGCGCCCTCGGAAATCTTCCATCCGCTGCTGCCGGATGGCCGAGATCAAGTCGTTGGTGAACTTCTCCGAGGTGACATAAGCGACGCGCAGCTCCGGGCGCAGCTCGAGGGCGCGGTGGCCGATGGCGTGCAGCAGGTGCGTCTTGCCGAGGCCGACACCGCCGTGAACGAGGAACGGGTTGTACTTCCCACCGGGCAGCTCGGCCACCGAGAGGGAGGCGGCGTGGGCGAAGCGGTTGCCAGAACCGACGACGTAGGTGTCGTAGACGTAGCGCGGAATCAGACCGTGGGTGGGGGTCGGCGCGAGCGCCATTTGGCGGGTGCCCGGCCGGGCGGCGGCGTCAGCCCTGGGGGTGTTCGGCACCCGGCCGGCCGGCTCGATCCGTCGCCTCGGCTCCGCGGCAGGAGGAGGCCGTCGCGGCGCCGCACCGGCGGCGAGCGGCGTCGTCCGGTCGCGACCGGAGTCCGGCGCGGATTCATCCGGCGAAAGCAACTCCGGCCGCGGCGATCGTGCGCTGCTCCCTGGCTGGGGCCGGACCCCGGCTTCGGCGCTCCAGACCGCGAAGCGAACCGCGATCGACCGACCGACGACGTCCGACATCGCGCGCTCGACGAGACCGGCGAAGCGGGCCTGGAGGGTTGAGGCGCTGAACGTGTTGGCGGCCCCGACCGTCGCCACGTCGTCGGCGAAGCCGACGAGCGCAGTCGGGCGGAGCCAGTTGTCGAACTGGGTCCGGGGCACTCGGACCTCGAGATCGCCGAGCACCGTCTGCCAGAGCTGGTCGGCGTCCATCTGGACAGGGATGTCCGTCGCCACCCAATCGTCCCTCTCGTTCTGCTGTACGGACACTCCTTGTCCGCATCGTAGCACCGGAGCGGGGAGGACGCAACCGCGCGCCTCCCGGCCGGGGCGGACGGAGCCTGGGGAGACCTCGCCATTCGCCGGGAACCGGGACGGAGGAGATTGTCGGCCGGCTGACCCGTCTCTCGCTCACCCTCCCTCTGGGTCGAAAGTGCTAGATTTGGCCCCCTTCCGCCCCTGTCTGGCGGCGGACCGGAGTCCGAGGGCGGGAGCGGGGAGGCAAGACGGTGGAGATGCGGTGGGAGACGGGACGGGCCGCCGAGGAGCAGTGCGACGCCCTGGTGATTCCCGTCCGTCAGGGAAGCGCGGCGCCGGAGCTGGGGTCGGTCGGGGAGCAGGCGGACGCCGCGCTCGACGGCGAACTGGCCCGGCTCGCGGCGGAAGCCCGGTTCACCGGAAAGGTCGGCACCACCTTCGTGCTACCGACGCTCGGTCGCCTGCCGGCGCGGCGTCTCGTCCTGGCGGGCCTGGGGGCCGAGGGCGAGGTGGACCGAGGGGCGGTGCGGCGGGGATGGGGCGCCGCCGCCGCCGCCGCTCGCGAGGCCGGGGCGTCTGCGGTCGTGTCGGGGCCGCCCCAGGGACTCCCGCGGCCCGCCGCGGCCGGCGGCGGGGGCGCGGGCGCCGGGGGAGGGCGCGC
>JBBSNJ010000091.1:0-8291 GCA_038232775.1 Thermomicrobiales bacterium | reverse complement strand
GCCGTCAAGGTCCGCCAACCCCTCCCCGCGCTCCTCGTCCACGCCCGCGAACCGGAGCGCCTCGCCGCCGTCACCCGCCTCCAAGATCAGGTCCTCGACGAGCTCAACGTCAAGAGCCTCGCCCCCCTGACCGACCCGGGCGGGGTCGTCGCCTACGACATCCGCCCCAACCTTCGCCTCCTCGGTCCCAAGTACGGCAAGCGCCTCGGTGCTGTCCGCGCCGCCCTCGCCCAACTCGACCCGGCCGCGGTCGCCGCCCAAGTCGGAGCCGGCGAGCCGGTCCCTCTCCCGCTCGAGGGGGAACCGATCGCCCTCGCCCCGTCCGAGATCCTGGTCGATCTGACGAAGCGCGCCGGCTACGCCGCCGCCCAGGCCGACGGCCTAACCGTGGTCCTCGACACCTCCCTCACCCCCGACCTGATCGAGGAGGGGCTCGCCCGCGACTTCGTCCGCGGCGTCCAGGACGCCCGCAAGGACGCCGGTTACCGGCTCGAGGACCGCATCCGCCTCCGCTACGCCGCCGACCCCGAGGTCGTCGCCGCCATTGAGTCCCACCGCGACGCCGTCGTCCGCGACGTCCTCGCCGCCGACCTCGACCACGATCAGCAGACCGCCATCGCCGACGCCCCCGAGCCCGAGGCCGTCGCCGGCCCCGGCGGCCAAACCACCCCCGCTGGCCACCACCTGGACCAGATCACCGTCGGCCGCCACCACGTCCGGATTGCCCTCCAGCGCGCGACCCCCAAGCCCTCGTTGCCCGCTACCGAGAGCGGGTTGCCATGAAGTTGACCGGCCGCGACCAATTGTAGGGGCGCTGCTTGCTGCGCCCGTCGCCCGCAGGGCGACCGTGGCCTTCCGAACCGTCCCGCGGCCTTGGGCCGATGCTTCTGCAAAGCGCCGTAGAGCGGCTGTCAGAAGGGTTATCGGCGTCGCTCTGGGTAGGGGCGCTGCGCGCTGCGCCCGTCGGCCCGAGGCCGACAACCGACGCCACCGGTCCTCCCGCGAGCCGGGGGGGGGGGACGCTTCTGCCCGGCGCTCTAGGCCAGCCGCGTCCCATCCGAGTTTCGGAAATTGCAGGGCGGTGAGGGCGATGTCCGGCCACCCCGTGACGACTCGACGTCCACCGTGGTCACCTGCGCGTCAGGTTCGGAGCTTCGACCGCCGCTCGTCCAACTCGGCGCCGTCGATCAGTCCTCGGGCGTAGAGTTCTTCGACGATCTCGGTCGCATCCTTGGTCGGCGGCGGCGCGACGAAGCGGGCGAGCCGGCCGGAGCTGAGCCAGCGGAAAGCGATCACGACCCCCAGGATCACGACCGCGACCTGGAGCGCGATCGACACGATGGCGGCGAGAACGACGCCCACGACCTCGACTCCCATGATCCTCCCTCAGGTAGACGTCCATGATCAGGGGCCAGGCATTCTACGTGAAAAGACCGGCGCATCCATGGAACGGACCCGACCATACCCCTCCGCATCCTCGGCATTCTCTACCCCGCGACCCTCTTGATCGTACTCCCGCCGTCACCATCGGAGCCATCCCCAGCACTTTCGCGGGCCTCCCTCCCTCGCTCTCGTCGCTCACAAGGTTGAAGGACCAGCACCGAGACAACCGCGCGTCTGTTGACGACTGCCCTCCCCTCCCCAATACTTCGCCCGCTTTCATCCGATTAGATCGCAGCAGGAGGACCTCCAGTGTCCAATCCCCGAATCGACCACGCCACCCGCGCGTTCTTCCGCCAGGAAATCGATCGCCGTCGCCTCCTCCAGGGGACGGCCGCCGCCGCCGCCCTCGCCGCCGCCGGCGCCAGCCTCCCCCCCGCCGCCGCCCTCCCCGCCCGTCAGATCGGGCCCGACACCCTCGTCATCGCCGATAACATGGCCGACGGCGGCCTCTGGCTGACGCTCGATCCTGCCATCTTCTACGAGGTCAACCCCGGTCCCCTGATGAACGTCGTCTACGAGACCCTCTACACCCTCCCCGACTCGGCCCAGCCCGACGACTTCCAGCCCCTCCTCGCCGACGGCATGCCCGAGCTCTCCGAAGACGGCCTCCAAGCCACCATCCGCCTCCGCCAGGGCCCCACCTTCCACACCACCGGTCGCCCCGCCACCGCCGACGACTGGGTCTACTCCCTCAACCGCACCCGCTTCCTCCAGGGCAATCCTTCCTACCTCGCCGAGTACTGGGACAGCGTCGAGGCGGTCGACCAGCAGACCCTCCGCTTCACCCTTCCGTCCCCCAATCCCGCCCTCGTCGCCATCCTCACCTCGACCCCGCTCGCCGTCACCGACAGCCAGGCCGTCCGCGAGCACGGCGGCACCGGCGTCTCCGCCACCGACGCCGCCACGCCCGGCGCCGAGGCCGAGGACACCGCCACCGAGTGGCTGACCAACAACTCCGCCGGCACCGGCCCCTACATCCTCGCCCAGTGGGACCCCAGCACCGAGGTCATCATTGAGCGCAACCCCGACTACTGGGGCGACCAGCCGGCCCTCGAGCGGATCATCTGGCGCAACGTCGTCGGCGCCAACGAGCAGTTGCAGGCGGTCCTCGGCGGCGAAGCCGACATCGCCTTCGCCCTCGACCCCGACGCGGTCGAGAGCGTCCGCGAAGATCTCGCCCTCCAGCTCCTCGAAGGCGAGACGATCTCCTTCCACTACCTCGCGATGCACAACGACGAGGATACGGGCGGTCCCCTCGCCAACCAGCAGCTGCGTCAGGCGATCGCCACCGCCATCGACTATCAAGGCATCATCGACGGCCTCCTCGCCGGCGCCGCCGTCCGCCCCGCCACCGTCGTCCCGATCCCCTTCGCCGGCACCGAGACGGTCCTCGCCGACGCCTACCAAACCGACATCTCCCTCGCCCAGCAGCGGTTCGACGAATCCGGCCTCGGCGAAGCCTCCGTCACCCTCAGCTACCGCGCCGCCGGCGAAGGCCCCAGCGGCCTGAGCGAAGAGACCCTCGCCACCAAGCTCCAGTCCGACCTCCAGCAGATCGACGGCCTGACCGTCGACCTCAACCCGATGGACGCCAACACCTGGATCGCCGACTACCGCGCCAGCGCCCTCCAGTTCACGATCTCTCCCTGGGGCCCCGACTACCCCGACATCCGCAGCTACACCGAGCCCTTCGGCCGCTCCACCGAAGTCGTCGCCAAGCGCATCGGCTACGAGAACCCCGAGCTCGACGCCCTCCTCGACCAGATCGCCGCCGAAACCGACCCTGCCGCCAAGGAACCGCTCTACGTCCAGGTCCAGCAGATCCTGATCGAGGACGCCCCCTACGTCGTCCTCTACCAGCCATCCGACCGCAAACCCGCCAGCGCCGCCGTCGAGGGCGTCACCGTCCACTTCCTCTACAGCATTCAACTCCGCGGCGCCTCCAAGTCCGACGCCTGACGGTAATCCGGTCCCCCTCTCGATTGGGCACTCCGCCTCGACGTCGATCCGCCGCGTCCAGGAATCGCGCCCTACCTTGGTTCGACAATCGCGGAACGAGCTCCCCCTCTCCTGCGCATCGGGAGAGGGGGCTGGGGGCTGAGGGCCAGCCCCGCGGTCCTCACCTCTTGCCCCCAAACCGACTTCGGCGCCAGCGTGGCGCCCCCTCGCAACCTCCCCCTCCCCGGCAGCGAACCGACCGGACAGTCCGCCTCGACGGCCGTGCGCCCCTTCCCATCGCTTAGTCTCATCGCCCAATCGAGGAGGCGGTGAACCGCCGATCACCATGCTATGATCGGCCCATTCGAGGAATGGAGCCTTTCATTCGTTGTTGCCTTCGGCCCCGACGATCACTCGTCGTCCGGCTCCGCCTCAAGGCGAAGCGTCGGACGGCTGTCCGGGTCCCCGGCACCTCCGTTCCATCGCAGCGAGGAACAGCCATGTCAGACCGCAGCCGCTCCGACCTCATCAGCCGACTCGAGGCGGGCAGCCTCAGTCGCCGCCGTCTCGTCAAGACCGCCGCCCTGCTCGGCGCCGCCGCGCCGGGACTGGCCGGGCTCCACGCCGCCGCCGCCCCCCGCTCCGCCGCGCGGCTCGTCCGTGCCCAGACCGATCCGAACACGCTGGTCATCGTCGACAACTTGAAGGACAACTGGCTCCAACTCGATCCCGGTTGGTTCTACGAGGTCAACCCCTCGGCCGCGATGAACCTCGTCTACGAGCGCCTCTACGACCTTCCCGACTCGACCCAACCCGACCAGTTCGTCCCGATGCTCGCGACCGACTTTCCCCAAGTCTCGGCCGATGGGCTGGAGGTGACCATCCCCCTCCGCTCCGGCGTCAAATTCCACCTGACCGGCAACGAGATGACCGCCGCCGACTGGGTCTTCTCCTGGAACCGCCTCAAGAACATCAAGTTCCAAGCCGCCTTCTTCGCCACCGACTATTGGGAGAGCGTCGAAGCGGTCGACCCCCTCACCCTCCGCCTCCGGCTCACCTCGCCGAACGTCGCCCTCGTTCCCATCCTCTCGGCCATGCCCCTCTCGGTTGCCGACAGCGCGGCGATCCGCGAGCACGGCGGTACCGACGCCGAGGACGCCGACGAGACCGACTCGGCACGGGAGTGGATCAACGAGGGCAACTCGGCCGGCACCGGCCCGTTCATGTTGACCGCCTGGGACATCGAGGGCGAGGTCGTCCTCGAACGCTTCCCCGACTACTGGGGCGAACCCCCCGCGCTGGACCGCATCATCTGGCGCAACATCGTCGACGCCAATTCCCAGCTCCAGGCGGTCGAAGCGGGGGAAGCCGACATCGCCTACGCCCTCGATCCCGACGCCGCCGCCGCCGTCGCCGAAGACGACAGCCTCCAGCTCATCACCGGCCCGTCCCTCGCCCACGAGTACCTCGCCCTCAACGTCACCGAAGAGGTCGGTGGCCCGGTGTCGAACAAGTTGCTGCGGCAGGCCATCGGCTACGCCATCGACTACGACGGCATCATCAACGATCTCCTCGCCGGCGCCGGCATCAAACCGGCGACCATCGCCCCCGAACCCCTCCTCGGCACGGAAGAAGTCCACGACCAGGGGTACTCGCTCGACCCGCCGCGCGCCCAGGAACTCTTCGATGAGGCAGACCTCGGCCCCGTCTCGCTCGACCTCACCTATGCCTCCGGCGGCCAGGCCGAGGGCGGCATCGACCTCGAGACGCTCGTCAGCAAGCTCAAATCCGACCTCGAGCAGGTCGACGGTCTCACGATCAACCTCGTGCCGATGGACGGCGCCAAGAGGCTGGAGGAGTACCGCGCCGCCAAGCTCCAGTTCACCGTTTCCGGCTGGAGCCCCGACTACCCCGACATCCACACCTACGCCGAACCGTTCGGCCGCACCGGCACCGCCGCCGCCAAGCGCGTCGGTTTCTCCAACGACGCCGTCGACCAGGGCCTCGACCAAGGCATCGCCGAGACCGACCCCGAGCAGCGCAAGGCCATCTACGTCGACGTCCTCTCGACCATCATCGACGAGGCCCCCTTCCTCATCCTCTACCAGCCCCTCGACCAGAAGGCCGCCACCAGCGCCGTCCAGGGCGTCACCACTCACTCGGTCTTCATGCTCCAACTCCGCGGCGCCTCGAAGAGCGCCTAGCTCCCGCTCGACCCGCTCGGGCAGCGGTCAGCGCCCCCTCCCCGGCACACTCGGCGAGGGTCAGCAAGCGCTACCGCCGCCCGACGGGTTCCCCTGGACCTGACGTCGGCAGAACACACCGACGCCGCCCACCTGTCATGAGGCAGAGGGCAGACGCTCCCCCTGCCCTCTGCTCGCGCAGGAGCGAAGCCGGCGGTCGGCGCGATTGGATCACATCCCCCGTTGCTCGAAGGAGCCTCGCATGGGACTCTGGGCCTTCATCGCGCGCCGCCTCGCCCTCTCCTGCGTCGTCCTCGCCATCGTCAGCGTCGCCACCTTCTCCCTCACCCACGCCGTCCCCGGCGACCCGATCACCGCCATCATCAGCGACCGCCAGGCCGACAACGAAGCGGTCCGCGCCGCCCTCGAGAAGCGATGGGGGCTCGACCAACCCCTCCCCGTCCAGTACGGCTACTACGTCCGCAACCTCCTCCGCGGCGACCTCGGCGAATCGATCTCCCGCCGCACCCCCGTCGCCGACGAGCTCCGGCAGCGGATCCCGGCGACCATCGAGCTCTCCCTCTTCGCGATGCTCTTCGCCGTCGTCGTCGGCGTCCCCCTCGGCATCGTCTCCGCCCTCAACCACGACCGTTGGCCCGACCACCTGGCCCGCTTCTTCACGCTGATCGGCACCTCCGTCCCCGTCTTCTGGCTCGGTCTCCTCCTTCTCTACGTCTTCTTCTACCGGCTCCACTGGCTCCCCGGCCCCGGCCGCCTCGACGTCGGCATGCAGCCCCCGGACACCATCACCGGCGCCGTCACCCTCGATGCCCTGCTCCGCGGCCAATGGGACGTCCTCGTCGCCGCCCTCCGCCGCCTCGTCCTCCCCGCGATCGTCTTGGGCGCCTTCGCGATGGGGATCATCGCTCGCATGCTCCGCTCCTCCCTCCTCGCCGCCCTGGGCGACGATTACGTCCGGACCGCCCGCGCCAAGGGCCTGATCGAGCGCCGCGTCGTCGCCGGCCACGCCCTCCGCAATGCCCTGATCCCGACCGTCACCGTCTTCGGCCTGACAGCGGCCTCCCTCCTCGCCGGCGCCGTCCTCACCGAGACGATCTTCTCCTGGCCCGGCGTCGGCTCCTTCGCGGTGACGGCCGCCCTCAAGCTCGACTATCCTGCCCTCCTCGGCGTCACCTTCGTCGTCGCCGTCCTCTACGTCCTGATCAATCTCCTCGTCGACATCGTCTACGGCCTGCTCGACCCCCGGATTCGCGCCACCTAGCTCGTTCCCGACGACCAGGATCGACCGTCGTGGCGAGGGTCGTCGTCCCCACGCCCGGACCGTTCGAGGGGGAGAAGGGGCCGAAGGGTGAGTGAGGGCGACGACCAGCCCGCCAAGCCCTCCCGTCGATTCGCCCGAAGGAGCGCGCCGCGATGGCCACCGCCAATCCAACCCACGGCCGCGCCAGCACGCTCGACCCCCCCGCGCGCCCGCTCCTCGCCGATCCCAACCCGCTCGACGCCGCCGCCTTCCGAAAGCGGCGAACGCCCTTGGGCGATGCTTGGCGCACCCTCCGCCGCAAGCCGATCGCCCTCGCCGGCCTCGGCGTCCTCCTCCTCTGGTTGGCCCTCGGTCTGCTCGCCCCCGTCCTCCCGATCCAGGACCCCAACGTCCAGAACCTGAGCGCCAAGCTCGAGCCGCCGAGCGCCGCCTACCCCTTCGGCACCGACGATCTCGGCCGCGACATGATCTCTCGCGTCATCTACGGCGCCCGCATCTCCGTCCCCGCCGGCCTCCTCGTGATCGCCCTCACCGGCGTCGTCGGCAGCCTCCTCGGCGCCGCCGCCGGCTACCTCGGCGGCGCCGTCGACGGCGTCATCATGCGCGCCGCCGACGCCATCCTCTCCTTCCCCTCGATCATCCTGGCGATGGCGATCACCGCCGCCCGCGGCGGCCCGGGACTCGAGAACGCCCTGCTCGCCGTCGCCGTCGTCCTCTGGCCCGAGTACGCCCGCTTAATGCGGGGCCAAGTCCTCGCCGTGCGCGCCAACGAATACGTCACCGCCGCCGAGTCGGTCGGCGCCGGCCGCTGGCGCGTCCTCTTCCGCCACATCCTTCCCAGCACCGACGCCCCGATCATCGTCAAGGCCACCCTCGACGTCGGCGCCGCCATCGTCCTCACCGCCGGCCTCAGCTTCATCGGCCTCGGCGCCGTCCCCCCCGACGCCGAATGGGGGGCGATGATCAAGCAGGGCGCCGACAAGGGCCTCCAATACTGGTGGTACGCCGCCGTTCCCGGCCTCGCAATCATGAGCGTCGTCATGGCCCTCAACTTCTTCGGCGACGGCCTCCGCGACGCCCTCGATCCCCGCCGCCGCGGCCGCTAGCCCAACCTCGACCGAAGCATGGGGCGTCTCTTCCCCCCACTCGCCGCCGAAGCGAGACGGTGCAGCTCGGCCCGCGCATCGCGCCGCTCAAACTAATACGGAATTCCGGATGAATCGAGGGTGTTCCCCGGCGGTCGGCGACCAAGCTTCCCTCTCCCGCGCACCGGGAGAGGGGCCGGGGGTGAGGGCCGGCTACCGCAGCGCGAATGCCAAGCGTTCTCCCGGATTCCGTATCGCTGGCCGGAGTCCCCCCCCCCGTCAAGGCCGACCAGCCGCGGCAACCGTTGGCCGGCGCCGACCCCGATGCGCCATACTCCCGCGGTTTGCCGCCCCCCGCGG
>JBBSNJ010000090.1:0-8325 GCA_038232775.1 Thermomicrobiales bacterium | reverse complement strand
GGCGGCGACCGGCGGCCGGCGCCCGACACCGGGGTCGCGATCCTCCTCTTCTTCCTCGGGGTGGTGCCGCTGCTGATCTACTTGCTCTTCGGCGGGCGCGAGCAGACGACGACGATCATCCCGACGCCGCGCCCCGACGGGACCGATCTCGAGATCATCGTCAGTACCACCGGCAGTGGCGGCCAGACCTCGGCGGCGCGCTTCTTCAATTCCCTGCACGACCTGGTCTGATCGGCCGCCCGTGGCCCGCGCCATGTCATAATCAGGCGGACAGCCCAGGACGGACGGGACGCCGGGAAACGGCCGGCGCCTCCGCCCTGGTCCGCGGATCGGGACCTGGCCAGGGGCCGGGGCCGGCGTCGAGGCACCCGGCATTCCCCGGATCCGCTCCACGGAGGCGACCCCGATGTTCCAGCGCCAGCCGCAGCCACAGCCGCAGCCGGCGACCACCGACGACCGCCACCCGATCGGCCGCTTCGGCTGGCTCGATCTGCTGCGCCTGCTCCTCCTCGTCGGCCTGGCGACCCTGCTGATCCCGGCCGCCGGTCCCCTCTCCCGGCCGGCCGTCGCCCAGTCGCGCTCGGTCGAGTGGACCAACTTCGACGTCGAGCTCGACCTGCGCCAGGACGGCTCCTACCACGTCGCCGAGCGCCAGGCGATCGCGTTCCAAGGGGGGCCGTTCCGCGGGGCCTTCCGCGAAATTCCGCTCGGCCGCATCGAGGACATCGGCAACATCCAGGTCAGCGAGGTCGTCGATGGGCAGACCCAACCCTACGACTTCGTCGCCCCGAGTAGCTTCGACGATCAACCCGGCACCTACACCTACGTCACGAGCGGTGCGAGCCTCCGGGTCGATTGGGGCTTCCCGCAGGCCACCGACGAAACGCGGACCTTCCTCGTCGAGTACGACGTCGTCGGCGGGCTCCGCGTCTACCCGGACAACGATCCGCCCTACCAGCAGATCTCGTGGATCGCCGTCGACGACGATCTCACCGACGTCGCTCCGGTCCGCGACGCCTCGATGCGGATCCGTCTCCCCCGTCCGGTCGACCCGAACCGCACCCAGATCATGCCCGGCGACGACCCGCTCGACCACACGACAGATGGTCAGGTTTGGACGTGGCAAGCGAGCGACCTCACCGCCGGCGAGTCGTTCGAGGTCGGCCTCCGCTTCGACCCCTTGGTCAACGCCGCCCCGCCGGCCTGGCAGGAGCGCAGCGACCAACAGGAGGTGCGGGAGGTCGCGGCCGAAGACCGCGCCAACGTCGTCAACCTGGCCGCTATCGTCGCCGGCCTGCTGACCCTGGTCGCCGGCGGTGTCGGCATCCTCGGTTTGTGGTATACCCGGGGCCGCGACCCCCACACCGGCCCGGTCGCCGACTTCATCCCGACCCCGCCCGACGACCTGCCGCCGGGCGCCGTCGGCACCCTGATCGACGAGCGGGCGAACGAGCAGGACATTGTCGCCACCCTAGTCGATCTCGGCCACCGCGGCGTCGTCAAGATCGAGGAGCGGCGCTCCGAAGGGGTCTTCGGTTTCGGCGGCGGCCGCGACTTCGAGCTGACCCTCCTCCAGGACAACCCGCCGGTCGCCCCCTTCGAGGCCGACCTCCTCCACTCCCTCTTCGGCGCCAAGCTGAAAACGGGCACGGCGACCGCGCTCAGCGCCGTCCAGGGGCGATTCGAGACCGCGAAACCGGCGATCCGCGACCACCTCTACGCCGAGGTGGTCCGCCGCGGCTACTTCACCCGCTCGCCGGAGGAGACCCGCTCCAGTTGGCGCAACCTGGGCACGATCGGGGCGTCGCTGGTGGTCCTCCTCGGCTTCGTCCTCGCTGGCAGCTTCGCCAGCGCCGGCGTCTGGGTCTGGTTCCCGGTGATCGTCCTCGCCGGCCTCTTCGGCGTCGTCGCCCTCCTCAGCGGGGCGCTGCCGCGCAAGACGCAGGCGGGGGCCGAGGCGGCGGCCAAGTGGCGCGCCTTCCGGAACTACCTCTCCTCGATCGAGCGCTACGAGAAGCTGGACGAGGCGCGGGACATCTTCGACCGGTACCTCCCCTACGCCGTCGCCTTCGGCCTGGAGCGCTCCTGGGTCGAGAAGTTCGCGGGGGTCCACGCCGCGACCCCGGCTTGGTACGGCGGGGGGGGCGGGGGCGGCGGGCCGGTGATCCTGACGGGCGGCGGCTGGGGCGGCGGCGGGCCGATGGACCCCTACCCCCGCCGCTGGCGCGGTCGGCCGGGCGGCGGCACGGTGATCTTCCCCGGCGGCGGCTTCGGCGGTGCTGGCGGGGGCGGCGACCGCGACGGCGGCGGGGGCGGCTTCGATGCCCCGGACCTGCCCGACCTCCAGGGGACGAGCGACCGCGCCGGTCGCACCTTGCAGTCGAGCAGCGACAGCCTCTTCGACATGCTCAACAGCGCCGGCCGCATGTTCGGCGGGATGGGCGGCGGCGGTCGCGGCGGCGGCTGGGGCGGGGGCGGCGGCTGCGGCGGTGGGGGCGGCTTCGGTGGCGGGGGGGGTTCCGGTGGGGGAGGCGGCGGCGGTGGTGGTTTCCGCTGATCTTCGGCCGCTCGCCGAGCTACCGGAGGGGCAGGCATTGGTGGGACAGCGGTGGCTCCGGATCGCGGTTCTCCTGACGCCCTGATCCGCGCGGGCGCGGTCGGCCGGAGGGGAGACGTCGCAGCTGCTCGTCCGTCCACCCCGGCGCCCCCGAGCGCCTACGGAAGTGCCCCGAAGAGGCGCCCCACTTCCAAGAGGTGGCTGCCCAGTCCGACGAGGAGATGCCCCAATGACCTGGCTGGTGTGGCTCTGGCGCCGCGGCAACCGTGTCCAGCGCTGGGCGCGCCTAAAGGGAGCGGCTCCACCGCCGATCGCCGGTGCCCCCCGGCCACAACCGACCGTCGAGCGCCAGATCAAAGACGACGAACCGCTCGCTCCGAAGACGCCCATTCCCGGTCCGCCGGCAGTTGAGACGGAATCCTCGTGAGCGATTGCCCGTTCGGGGATGGAAGACGCACCCCTCGCCCGGGGTGATACGGAAGCCGGGTGATGGCTGCCGCGTTCCAGACCGAAGCCCTCACCCCCCGACCCCTCTCCCGTGCGCGGGAGAGGGGAGAAGGTTCCTCGGCGAAAGCGCGAACATTCAGCCAGCGTCGGTGTGATACGGAAACCGGTTGCACCGTGGCGCTGTGGCAGCTAGGTTCGGCTCCCCTCTCCTGCCGCAGCGGGAGAGGGGCTGGGGGTGAGGGCCTCTCTCCGGCAAATGCACCTGAGCACCCGGATTCCGTCTAAGCAAGGTTCCGCTTGGACCCAGCGGTGCCTCGGCCGCGACGGGATCATCGGGGCCGATGGCGTATGCTTCCCGCATCCGTCCGGCGCACCCTCCGGCGGCGACCGCTGGGTCGCCGCGGGTCTCGTCGGCAACCTTCCACCCCCACCTCCTGACCATCCACAGTACCACCCCGAGAAGGACGGCCCCCGACTCCATGGCGACCACCACCGACCCTACCCCGTTCCCGACCGCGCCGGGCGAGGTCCGCTGCTCCTATCACCCGAGCGTCGAGACCCGCCTGCGCTGCTCCCGCTGCGGCAAGCCGATCTGCCCCCGCTGCGGCGTCCGCACCCCGGTCGGCCTCCGCTGCCCCGACTGCGCCGGCGTCCGCGGCCTGCCGACCTACGCCACCAGCCCGAACGTGCTGGCCAAGGCCGCCCTCTTCGGCACCCCGGTCGCCCTCGTCGTCGGTCTGATCTGGGCCTTCGCCCCCGATTGGGGGTTCTATTTGGCGATGCTGCTCGGCTTCGGCGTCGCCGAGGCGATGGCCTCGGCCGCCAACGGCAAGCGCGGGCGCGATCTGCAACTGCTGGCGATGGCGCTCGTCGCCTTCGGCCTGGTCGTCAGCCGGGCCGTCCTCGCCCAGCGCTTCGGCGTCGATTGGGGAGAGCTGAACGCGCTCTCGCCGCGGGTCGAGCGCGCCCTCCACCTGACCGTCCTGCCCGACCTCGTCTTCGCCGCCATCCCGTTCGTGATCGGCTGGATCCGCTTCCGCTGAGCGCCGCTGCGCCCGAGTCAGGCGATCGCCGGGGCGAGACCCACCTGAGCCGTTGCCGGCGAGATTCGGCCCCGGCGGAGCATTCTGGCTCGGTTCGGGCACACGCGTTCGGCAGCCACCGGCTCAACCGACAGGGCTTTGCAGAAGCGTCGGCCCAGGGCCATGGAGGGCCACGGTCGCCCTGCGGGCGACGGGCGCAGCAAGCATCGCCCCTCCTACGGGTAGCGGCCGGTCAGTTCCATTGCACCCCGCTCTAAGCCCGCCCCATCAGGCGCCCGACCGCGCAGCATCGCAACCGTCGGCACCAGCACCGCGACCGGTGGGCGAGCGGTCGCCGCCCTGCCCACGCGCCGGAGCGCCGGAGACGACCATGGCCGGATCGAACGCGCCGGTGCTTCCTGGGGGCGAACTCAATCGAGAACCAGCAGCGACCGCCGGAGCCCGGACCAATCCGGAATCCGGGCAGACAGTCTGCTCTCGGCCCCCCCCTCTCCCGCGCACCGGGAGAGGGGGTTGGGGGTGAGGGCCGCTCTAGGCCGCCCGCGCGAGGCGGACCGGAGCCGGGGCCAGCTCGGCGTAGGGGACTTGGTAGCAGCCCCGCCGCTTCCAGCCCCGGACGTAGCCGAGGACCTGGCCGTCGCGTTCGTGCCAGCGGATGCCGCGGCCGATCCCGCCGAGCAGGCTGATCGCGGCTGGCGCCGACCGCGGCTCCGCCGGACCCTCGTCCCAGAAGGTGCCGAGCCAGTCGGCGAACGGGTCGACGATCGCGTAGTCGTCCCGCTGGACGGCGGCGACGTACTGATCGTAGAGGAGGGCGAGCTTACTGGCGTAGGGGAGCGCGGCGTCGTGCGACACGTGAGACCTCCGGGCTGGACCGCGACGATCGGGTGAGAGCGGCGACGGGGGGTGCGGTGCCGGATCTTCACCAGCGGAGGGGTCGAGTCCTCGGCTCGGGTCCGGGAGCGGGGGACACCCAAACCTCTTTACGTCGTCGAGTCTAGGACGGATGTACGGACGTTGTCAAGCAGTCACCGGCGGTCGGGAAGTGTGCCTTCCCTCGGCCCCGAGGGAACGTTCATCCCGGCTTCATCAGCTCGTCCCACCGCCGCCCCCTCGCTCGGCAGCCGCTGGCCGACGAAGCGCTCCCCGAGCCGGTGCGCCTCGTTCCAGACGTCCCGGATCGGCGCCTCGCTGGCGCGGGCGAGCGCCAGGCAGTCGTCGTACTCCGGGGCGGCGTCGATCACCCGGCCCCGCCAGCCGCGCAGCTTGAGGCGGACGTCGCCCCAGCGCGTGACGACCGTCTCCATCCGGCGGGGGGCCTTGAGCCGCTCGATCGGGGTCGCCCGCACCCCGAGCGTGGTGCTCTGCACGATCAGCGTCTCTTCGAGCGCCCGCCGCCGCCCGGCGGCGCAGAGGACGTGGACGATGGTCGCCGGCCGCCCCTTCTTCATCGTCGCCGGCGAGAGCCAGGCGTCGAGCGCGCCGGCCTCGAACAGCCGCTCCAGCAGCGGCTCGAAGAACTGGGGGTTCATGTCGTCCAGGTTCGTCTCCAGCAGTAGTTCCCCGTCGCCGTCGGCCTCCCCGTCGCCGCTGATCGCCTCAGCCTCGCCGAGCCAGAGCCGGAGCGCGTTCGGCCAGGGCAGCTCGCGGCCGCCGAAGCCGTAGCCGACGGCGGTGGGGGCGAAGGCGGGCCGCCGGAACTCGGCCAGGGTCGTCAGGATCGCGGCCCCGGTCGGGGTCAGCAGCTCGGCCTCGACCGCCTCGCCCCCCGGCGGCGCGCCGGCCGTCGGCGCCGCGGCCGCCGCCAGCAGCGCGGCCGTCGCCGGGGCCGGCACCGGCAGCAGCCCATGCTGCGCCCGGACGAAGCCGCTCCCCAACCGGGGCGGACCGCTGTAGACCCGCTCGACCCCGAGCAGCGCCAGCCCGGCGCAGGCGCCGACGATGTCGACGATGGCGTCGACGCCGCCGACCTCGTGGAAGTGGACCCGCTCGACCGGGACCCCGTGGACGGCCGCCTCCGCCTCGGCCA
The DNA here is from genome assembly GCA_038232775.1 of Thermomicrobiales bacterium. Classification (GTDB taxonomy): domain Bacteria; phylum Chloroflexota; class Chloroflexia; order Thermomicrobiales; family UBA6265; genus JBBSNJ01. The sequence continues at coordinate 2,249 of JBBSNJ010000090.1, read as the reverse complement.
GCCGCCCGAAGACGGCCAGCGACACCGCCTTGACCGCCTCCCCCAAGGCGGAAGCCTCCAGCAGCCCGCGGATCGCCGCCCAGTCGCGGGCCGCCCCGTCCTCATCGACCTCGACCGCGACCCGCGTCCCCCGCAGCCCGTGCCGCTCGACCGTCTCGACCCGCAGGTCCCAGCCGCCGAGCCCCAGCTTGCCCAGCTCGGCCCGCAGAGCGGGCAGCGGCAGGCCGGCGTCGAGCAGCGCCCCGAGCACCATGTCGCCGCTGGCGCCGGAGAAGGGGTCGAACAGGGCGACGCGCATCGGGGATCAAGCCTTTCCACTCTTCGCGGTTCGCGAACGACGGACGATGTCGCGACCAGGCTTCGGGGAACGTCGGGAGCGCTCGGAGACGCCCACCCCCCAGGGCCGGGGATCAGCGATCTCCGCTCCGACCTCTAGCCGGAACCGGTCCGTGCCGTTCCGCGTCCGGAAGCTCGCCCGGCCCGCGGCCAAGAGCGGGACCAGCGGTCGGGGTTCGGGAGTCAGGACCGCGCTCGAAGGGACGCGAGCGGCCGCTCGCCTCCTGGATCAGACCCTCCGGCGGAGAGTATGGCGGTTCGGCGGGGACCGCAGCGATCCAGATTCGACCCTCCGCGCCTGCGAACGGGCTCCCCTGCCCGAGCGATGGCCAGCCTCGACGCCGGCGCCGCGTCGAGGCGAATGACCCCAGCGTCCCACCCGAGAGGGGGGCTACGCCTCTCTTTGCCTCGTTTCCGGCCCCGAAGGCTTCGCCGCGGCGGGGCGCGGCTCCACCAAAACGACTCCCCCCCGGTCGACCGGGACGAACGATCGCGTCCGTCGCCCCCGCCCCCGTCCCGCCGGCCAGCCAAGTCGTCCGGGCAGCGTTCCCTGCCCCCCGGTGCTACGATCCACGCCGCGATCCGGCCGGGCCTCGCCCGACGCCACCCACGACGATCAGGAGCCAGCCCGATGCAGACGATGGACCGCCCGATCTCCACGCAGCCGAGCGATGGCTCCTTCGGCGGACAGTCGATGACCGCCCGCCTGCGAACCGTGATCGTGCGTACGCCGGCACCACCCAAGACCGGGGCCGACGCGGAGTGGCGCGGCTTCGGCTACCCGCGCCCGGTCGACCACGGGCTGGCCGAGCGGGAGCACGCCGCCTTCCGGGAGCGGCTCGCGGCCGAGGGGGTCGAGGTCGTCGCCGCCGGCCCGGACGACCCCGGCCTGCTCGACGCCATCTTCGCCTACGACCCTTCCCTCATCACCGACGCCGGCGCGATCCTGCTGCGGCCCGGCAAGGCGCAGCGGCTGCCGGAGGTCGCCCTGGCCGAGCGCGCCTGGGCCGAGCTCGGCGTGCCGATCGTGGGCCGGATCGAGGCGCCCGGCACGGTCGAGGGGGGCGACACCCTCTGGTTGGACGAGCGGACGCTGGCGGTCGGCGTCGGCTACCGGACCAACGCCTCCGGCATCGCCCAGCTCGCCCGCCTGCTGGAGCCGCTCGGGGTGACGGTCCACCCGGTCCCCCTGCCGCACTGGCGCGGCCCGGACGAGTGCCTGCACCTGATGTCGCTGATCAGCCCGGTCGGGCCGGAGCTGGCGGTCGTCTACCTGCCGCTGCTGGCGGTCCCCTTCGTCGCGGAGCTGCGGCGGCGCGGCTGGGGCTCCGTCGAGGTACCGGACGAGGAGTTCGACACCCTCGGCTGCAACGTCCTGGCCCTGGCCCCCGGCCGCTGCCTCGTCTGCGACGGCAGCCCGGTCACCCGCGCCCGCCTGGAGGCCGCCGGCTGCTCGGTGGTCGCCTACGAGGGGCGGGAGATCTCGCACAACCGGGCGGGCGGGCCGACCTGCCTGACCCGCCCCGTCTGGCGGGCCGATTGACGCAGCGAGCACCTGCGGGCATCTGGTCGGCTCACCCGGTCCACCTCCGGCAGCCGTGCTCGGTCAGCACCCCTTGACGAGCCGCTCCCCCGTCCGATACCGTCCCCCGACGCGACCGATCAGACCGTGGACCGCGCCCCGGAGCCGGATGGGCGCGGTCTTGCGGCATGCCAGGGTCCGGCGTTCGACTCGCGGGGCAGCGAAGCGGACCGCCGCGCCGAGCGAAGATGGCCACGATGGAGGAGCACGATGAACCCGACCGCCCTCTCTGACCGCACCACCGAGCGTATGGCCTTGCCCCCGGGCGAGGTGATGGCCCGCTTCCGGGCCGGCCAGATCAGCCGCCGCGACCTGACCAAGCTGCTCGCCG
>JBBSNJ010000089.1:0-8333 GCA_038232775.1 Thermomicrobiales bacterium | reverse complement strand
CGGCGCTCGGGGGGACTCAGCGCGATCTGCTCGCGGGCGTAGGCGTCGAGCGCTTCCAGCTCCGCCCGGTAGGCGGCGGCGTTCGCGGCGTAGGTGGCGGCGCCGTCGGGATCGAGCTCGGTCAACGCACGCTCGGCGCGGTCGATCGTGCCCAGCCAGAGAGAGGCGTCGAACCAGACGTGGGGGTCGAAGTTGCCCTCGAACTCCGGCGGTTGCCGCAAGTTGGCGGCCGGCAGCTCCTCCGTGACGGCGACGACGGGGTGGCGCTGACCGACGCGCTCGAGGATGTCGCCCATCTTCCCTTCGAGGTGGAGGCCGCTGTAGAAGATGGCGTCGGCCCCGGCCAGGGTGCCGACGTCCCGCTCGCTCGCCTTGTAGAGGTGCGGATCGACGCCGGGACCCATCAGCGATTCGACGCGGACGCGGTCGCCGCCGACGGCCGCGAGCAGGTCGCCGACCTGCCCCGTGGTCGCCACCACCGTGATCACGCCCGAGGCCCCGGCGTCGGCCTCCCCGTCCGCACCGAACGGACCGACGATGAGGAGGAGCATCGCCAACGTCAGCCCCACTATTCCAAGAGCGGCGAGGCGTCCGGCCCGATCCACCCCACCCGCTTGCATCGGCAACTCCTCGTTAGCGGCTTCTCGCTTCCAGATTTAGTCAAGACTATCTTACATTCGATGCGGAGCAACGGCAAGGGGCGCGCTCCGGCGGGGCCGAGGAGAGGCGCCCAAGGCCGCGGCGGGCGGCAGTTGACAGGGATCAGCTCGACGGCGGTACGATCCGGGCTGAGAAGCGTCGTCGCGGTCCTGGTCGCCGCCCCGGTCTCAGCCTGGGTGAGGGGTGATCGGGCGATCCGGGCCGCGACTGGGGCGAGCGACGGCCGACGGCGCGGAGGGAGAACACTCGTGTCTGGACCAAAGATCGCCTTCATCGGCGCCGGCAGCACCGTTTTCGCCCGCGCTTTGCTGGGCGACCTGTTCAGCTTCCCGGAGTTGCGGCAGGCCGAGATCGCGCTGATGGACATCGACCCCGAGCGGTTGGGCGCGACCGAGGCGGTCGCCCGGCGCGTCGCCGCCGCGGCCGGCGCCCCGGCCGCGATCACGACGACGACCGACCGCCGGCGGGCGCTCGACGGGGCCGCCTTCGCGTTCAACTTGATCCAGGTCGGCGGCTACCGGCCGGCGACCGTGACCGACTTCGAGCTCCCGAAGAAGTACGGGCTGCGGCAGACGATCGGCGACACCCTCGGCATCGGCGGCATCATGCGGGCGCTGCGGACGATCCCGGTCATGCTCGGGATGGCGCGGGACATGGCAGAGTGCTGCCCGGATGTCCTCTTCCTCAACTACACGAACCCGATGGCGATGCTGACCTGGGCGATGCGGCGGGCGACCGCGATCGCGACCGTCGGCCTCTGCCACAGCGTGCAGGGGACGGCGGCCGAGATCGCGGGCTGGCTTGGGCTCCCCGCGGCCGAGATCGACTACCGCTGCGCCGGCATCAACCACCTGGCCTTCTACCTTTCACTCGAGCACCGGGGACGCGACCTCTACCCCGACCTGCGCGAGCTGCTGGCCGAGGGGCGGCAGCCGGCCTACGAGCGGGTCCGGTTCGAGGTCCTCCGCCGCTTCGGCTTCTGCGTCACCGAGTCGAGCGAGCACTTCGCCGAGTACGTCCCCTGGTTCATCAAGCGGGACCGGCCTGATCTGATCGAGCGCTTCAATGTCCCGCTCGACGAGTATCCGGCCCGCTGCGAGGAGCAGATCGCCGAGTGGGGGGGGATGAGCGCGGCGCTGACCTCGCCCGACGCGGGGGACTCCGAGCGCTACGAGGCGGTGCGGCGCGGCGCCCTGAGCGGGATGCGGCAGCGCCGTTTGGCCACGGTCGCCGCCGACGATCCGGGCCGGGCGGCCGAGCTGCGCGATCTTTGGCTGGCCGAGCGGCAGCGGAAGCTCTCCGGGCACTCGGGCGAGTACGGCAGCCTGATCGTCCACTCGGTGGTGACCGGGGAGCCGCGGGTCGTCTACGGCAACGTCGCCAACGACGGCCTGATCGAGAACCTCCCCGCCGGCTGCTGCGTCGAGGTCCCCTGCCTGGTCGACAAGCAGGGAGTGCAGCCGACCCGAGTCGGGAGCCTGCCGCCGCAGTTGGCGGCGCTGATGCAGACCAACGTCAACGTCCAGGCGCTGACGGTCGAGGCGGCGCTGACCGGCAAACGGGAGCACGTCTATCAGGCGGCCATGCTCGATCCCCATACGGCGGCCGAGCTCGACCCGGAGCAGATCGTCACCCTGGTTGACGAGCTGATCGCCGCCCACGGCGAGCTGCTGCCGCCGCTGGTGTAGATGGCGGGCTCGGCGCGGCGTGGTCTGCTGTGGCTGATACTGACGGCAGGAGAGGCGCCGACCGTGGACTACTTGACAGCCTCCATGGCTTGCCGGAACTCCTCCTGCATCCGGTCCCGGAGCCAGCCGTTGACCAGCTCGTCGAGGGGGATGCCGGCAACACGGGCCTTGGCCCGCATCACGGCGACCACCTCGGCCGAGAGCCGAACGGTCAGCTCCTTGGTGGCGTCGGGGGCAGGGCGGCGGCGGGCGGTCGATCGGGCGCCGGGGGCCCGCCGCTTCAGGTTAGGCGGCGGCGAGTCGGTCACATCCTCCATCTGGTCCCAGTAGGGGGAGGAGTCGTGGGTCATCCAGAACTCGCGAGCCTCTGCCTCCCACCGTCGGAACTCGTCCGGAGTGGCGTTCTCCGGCAGATGGGGAGGCTGGGGTAGGTCAGCTCGTGAAGGGCGGCGGCTAGTGCTATCGGTTTCGACCATAGCGGCGACGCTCCCGTGCGCTCATCGAACGAGCCGAGATGACGCGGATTAGGGGACCTCGGTAGACGAAGATCACGGTCAGATACTGCCCCGCATCGGTCTGTCCCAGTGCTTCGTAGACTTCGCCCGCTCGCCGGATCCTGGGTACGTTCAGGATGGCCTCCTCCGCCTGCTCAGGGAAGATACCGTGACGATCGATGAGGTGGTCGATGTTCCCGTCGTCGCAATCGAAATCGACGAGCGACCAATCCGTCATACCGACCCGCCTCGCCCCGTCCAAGCCGAACGCCATTCTACCCGCTGACTGTGCCTCGGCGACGGGGCGGCAGGAGCGCTTCCCGCTGGCGAGCGATCAGTCTGAACCGCCAGCTGACAGGATCGCGCACCCGGCGTCCGTGTACTCGATTTCGTCGAGGGAGTCCGGTCCATCCGGGCCGCAGATCGGGCAGTCGGGGTCCCGCGAGAGCATGAGGGTGCGGAACTCGGCGGCGAGGGCGTCGTAGGTGAGGAGCCGGCCGACGAGGAGGTCGCCGACGCCGATGATCAGCTTGAGCGCTTCGGTCGCCTGGAGCAGGCCGATCGTTCCCGGCAGGACGCCGAGGACGCCGGCCTCATTGCAGTTGGGCGCCAGCTCAGGAGGCGGCGGGGTGGGGAAGAGGCAGCGGTAGCAGGGGCCGGCCGCGGGGACGAAGGTCGTCGCCTGCCCCTCGAAGCGGAAGATGCTGCCGTGGACGTTCGGCTTGCCGAGGAGGACGCAGGCATCGTTGAGCAGGTAGCGGGTGGCGAAGTTGTCCGACCCATCGACCACGAGATCGTAGGGCCGCACCAGATCGAGGACGTTCGCTTTGGTCAGCCTGGTCTGATGGGCGACGACCGCGACGTCGGGGTTGAGGGCGTTGATCGTTTCCCGCGCCGACTCCACCTTGGGTGAGCCGACTCGGTCGGTGGCGTGGAGTACCTGGCGCTGCAAGTTCGAGGGGTCGACGGTGTCGTCGTCGATGATGGCGAGGGTGCCGACCCCGGCCGCGGCCAGGTAGAGCGCGGCCGGCGAGCCGAGACCGCCCGCCCCGACCAGCAGCACCTTTGCCGCCAGTAGCTTCCGCTGGCCTTCTTCCCCGACCTCCGGCAGCAGGAGATGCCGGCTGTAGCGCCGCCGCTGCTCGGCCGAGAGGGCGGACGGCGCCGCCCAGGGGAGGCCCGCCCCCTTCCAGGCGCCGAAGCCGCCCGCCAGCGAGACCACGTCGGCGTATCCCAACTCGCCCAGCGCCTTGGCGGCGAAGGCCGAGCGCGCCCCGCCGGCGCAGTAGACGACGATCGGCCGCGCCCGGTCCGGGGCGGCCCCTTCGATTCGTGACTCGAGGACGCCGCGCGGGATGGCGACCGCGCCCGGGATGGCCCCCTGCTCGACCTCGTCCGCCTCCCGCACGTCGACGATGAGCGCGCCGGCGGCGCGCAGGTCGTCGGCCCCCCGGGCGTCGATCTCGCGGATTTCGGCCCGCGTCCGTTCCAAGAGGTCTCGGTAGGTTGGCGCGACGGTGGCGGCGGAAGGGGAGGTGGACATCGCTCGACCCTCGTCCGGATGAAGTCGACGTAACGTGTTGTCGGGAGGGTACGGCGGGGGTGGTCGGCGGTTCAAGGTCCACCGGGGGGCGAAGTTGCCCTGGACACTTGGGAGGGTCGCCAGGCGCGCGATCTGGTCGCTGCTGTCGGTGCGCCGCGGGCCTTTTCTCGTCGGTGCCGGCCCTCACCCCTCGACCCACACTCACGGTGCGCGGGAGAGGGAGAGCCACGACCCCGCGCGTTAGTCGAGGGTCGGGGTTCCCGGATGTTTTGCTCCTTGCCGCCGTTCGGATCAAGTTGCGATGCCCATTTTGGCGGCGAGCCCGCGCAGCTCCTTCCAGGTCTGATCGGGGAGCGGTACCCCCTCGGCCAGCCGTCGCTCGCGGGTGCGTTCCTCCGGCTCGCCGGGCAGGAGGACCTCGTCGGTGCCGGCGAGGGGGGCGATCGCCTTCATCTCGGCGCAGAAGGTCTCGACCTCGGCGGCGAACTCGGCGAGCGGGGCGAACGGACGGACGTCGATCGCGACCACGAGCGGCCCGTTGCCGCCCCGGTGGGCGGACAACGTCGCCGGGTCGGCGCCGAGCAGCCCCCGCCCGAGGAGCTGGATCAGGACGCTTAGGCCGGAGCCCTTGTGCCCACAGAACGGCAGCAGGGCGCCGCCGGCGTAGAACTCCTCCGGTTCGATGGTCGGCAGTCCGGCCGGATCGAGGATCACCCCCGGCGCGACTGCCTCCCCCTTGGCCCGCGCCACCCGCAGCTTCCCCTCGGCGACGGCGGCGGTCGCGATGTCGTGGACCAAGGGCTCCCGTCCCTCCCCCCGCGGCAGGCCCCAGGCGATCGGGTTGGTGCCGAAGAGCCGCTCCCGGCCGCCGAAGGGGGCGACCGCCGCGTTGGCGTTCGTGATCGCCAGGCCGATCATCCCGGCCGCCGCCACCCGCGCCACGTAGGGGGCGACGCGGCCGATGTGGTTCGAACGGCGGACCCCGGCGACCCCGACCCCGACCTCCCCGGCGAGGTCGATCGCCGTCTCGACGGCGAGGCGCATCGCGGGCATCCCCCAGCCCCAGCCGCCGTCGATGACCGCGGTCCCTCCGTGGCGGGAGACGACCTCCGGCCGGGCCGCGGGGTCGATGCTGCCGAGGCCGCACCATTCGCAGTAGTGGACGAGCCGGAGGACGCCGTGCGAGTCGTGGCCGGCCAGGTTTGCGGCGATCAGGGAGTCGGCGATGAACTCGGCGTCGTCCGACCGTGCTCCGACCCCCCGCAGGAGGTCGACGGCGAGGCGGCGCAACTCGGGGGCGGGGACGTGCGGCATCGTGGGGGACTCCCTGGGTCGGCGGGCGGGTTGCCCGAAGGGTCAACGATGGCAGATCATCGGGCCGAACGAGCCCGGCCGCAAGGGCGGGAGGCGGGCGCGGCGCGGCCGGTGCCGATCGAGGAGGAGACGTGGTGCGCCCGAGCGACCGGTCTTTGGCGAACGTCGTGGCGGGGCTCGACGGCGTCCGCGACGACCACGGCTGCTTCGGGTGCGGCCGGCTCAACCCACACGGTCTCCGCCTCCGCTTCGCCCCGACCGACGACGGCGCCGGGGTCTGGGCGCCGTTCATCCCGCGCGCGGTGGACGAAGGGTACGGCGGCGTCGTCCACGGCGGGATCGTGACCACCCTGCTCGACGAGGCGATGGCCTGGGCCTGCTACGCCCGCGAGGTCTGGGTGATGACGGCGAAGATCGAGGTCCGCTTCCGCCGCTCGGTCGCGGTCGGTGTCCCGCTGCGGGTGATCGGACGGGTCGCCGCCGACCGGGGGCGCCTGATCGAAACGGTCGGCGAGCTTCGCGGCGAAGCGGACGGGGCCCTTCTGGCGGAGGCAACCGCCACCTTCGCCCGCGTGCCCGAGTCCCAGGCCCGCACCTGGTGGGACCGCTACGTCGTGGCCCCGGGCGGATCAGACCCCCCCGGCGGCGAGCGCCGCGGCGGAGACGCTGAGTGACCGCGCCCGCGGCCGGGACGGGGCTCACACTGAATCCGGGAGAACCCTTCGCATTCCCACTGCGGCGGTCGGCCCTCACCCCCGGCCCCTCCCAGAGCGCGGGACAGGGGCAATGGGGAGCGTGGTCGCGGACTGCTGGGGGGACCCCCACGATTCACCCGGATTCCGTAACATCCCCGGTTGCTGGCACCGTGAGGCGGCGGGTCGCGCCGGCGAGGGGAGCACTCGCCGGCGGCGGATCGCGGTCGTTCAGCTGAAGACCCCGTCAGGAGCCCGACCGGTCGTCGTCGGGCGACGGTCGGGCGCGGGCTGCCGTCAAGAGGGTGTCGAGCGCCCCGAGGAGGGGCTGGATCGAGCCGGGATCGAGCAGGAAGAGCGCCAGCTCTGTTTCCTCGGGGGAGAAGAGGGGTGGGCGATCGCGGTCGGCGCCGGCCGCCGCCCAGCCCGCGGCCCAGTGGGACGCCTGCTCGTTCGCCGAACGGAGCAGCCGGAGCAGCTCGGCGGCGGCCGTCGACCGAATCTCGGTCGAGTCGGCGGGGGCGAGTTCCTCCTCGCCGCTTACCGCCCCGGCTGTTGCGTCTCCCTGGCCGGTCCAGGCCCGGAGGGTGGCCGGGGAGGTAGCCAGGACGTAGCCGGCGGTGTCGGACCGGGCGTGGGCGACGACGCGGGGACCGGGGGCGTCGAGCGCCGCCGCCCGTGCCAGCGTCTCGATGTCGGCGGCGAAGCGCGCCTCCCCGTCAAGCCCCTCGCCGTCGGTGGCGGCGAGGTCGTAGGCGTAGACCAGGAACGCGGCCGGTCCAATCGAGGAGTCGAGCTCGACGGCGAAAGTGTCGACTAGCGCCTCGGTGGCGACGGCGACGGCGACGAGGTCGAGCGCCAGCAGCGCCGGCTCGTCCGGCAGGTCGAGCGCCTCGGCGAGGAACGCCGCCGCCCCGCGCGCCCGATCGTTCGGCTCGGCCATGAACAACGTCCTCCCTCCCGGCGATGACGGTTGGCACGGTTGGCCCGAGTCGCACCGCAGGCGACAGTGCGATGATACGGATTGGAGGAGCGGGACGGGAGGGGGACGGGATGGCGGCGTTGGCGGAGGACCAGGCGGCGGCGCTGCTGGCGGCGGCGCGGGCGGCGGCGGAGCATGCCTACGCACCCTACTCCAACTTCCCGGTCGGGGCGGCGGTCCTGACCGGTGACGGCACGATCGTGCCCGGCGTCAACGTCGAGAACGCCAGCTACGGCCTGACCGTCTGCGCCGAGCGGGTGGCGATCGGGACGGCGGCCGCGGCCGGGCACCGCGAGGTGCGCGCCGTCGCGGTCGTAGCGCCGCGCAATCTGGGCACCACGCCCTGCGGCGCCTGCCGCCAGGTGCTGAACGAGTTCGTCCCTCCCGGCGGCGAGTTGGTCGTGGTGCTCGAAGGAGCGGTGGGACCGGTCCAGGTCCCGCTCGCCGACCTGCTGCCGCGCTCCTTCGGCCCGCGCGACCTCGACGCGGCCGAGTGACCGGGAACGGTTAGGGTGGGATGCGGGGAAGTATGGATCGGCTCGCTGGTTCGGGCTCCTACTGATACGGAATTCGGGTGACCGCCGCCGCTGCCTCTCCCGGTGAACGGAAGCGATCACCCGGTTTGCGTGCCAGGCGCTTGCCTATGAGTGAGCGGTGGCGGCGGCCCCGATGGAAGGGCGCGTCGCGGAGGTCGGGTCGCGGGGAGTGGGTTGCGGTCATCATGCCCGCCGGCGGCGCTGGCGAGCGCCGCCTGACGGTGGGCGAACGCGTGATCGCGACGACGCCCTCGCCGTCAGTCGTGGTACCCTCACCGCGTTTGATCGCGGCCCGCGCCAGCGGGCCGTCTGGCGTTGTGGCCGCGGCGGCGACCGCGGCGGTCGTCCCGGCGGACGGCGATTCCGCCGCACCGGCGGCCGAGAGGAGCGAATGATGGCAACGGGAACGGTCAAGGTCTGGTCG
>JBBSNJ010000088.1:0-8373 GCA_038232775.1 Thermomicrobiales bacterium | reverse complement strand
CCGGTGGGACCAGTCGGCAACCGGAGGCGGGATCGGCGCCCCTCTCCCGCGCACGGGACAGGGGCAAGGGGGCCGGGGGTGAGGGCATTCGTCCGGGAAACGGAAGCATTCACCCGGATCCCGTATGAGAACCCATCCTCAGGGAACCAGAACCGATCACCCGGATTCCATATCACCCAACATTCGTAAGCATCAACCTCGAGAGATCCGCTCTACCACCGCCTCCCCAAACTGCTCCGTGCTCACGACTCGACTACCGCGCTCGGCCAGGTCACCAGTCCTCACGCCGTCGGCGATCGCCCCGGCAACGGCGTACTCGACGGCGGCCGCTGCCTCCTCCAACCCGAACGACGTCCGCAGCATCAGCGCCGTCGAGAGGATCATCCCCGCCGGGTTCGCCCTTCCCTGCCCCGCGATATCCGGCGCGCTGCCGTGGATCGGCTCGTAGAGCCCGAACCGCCCCCGTCCCGGTCGCGGCCTCCCCACGCTCGCCGACGGCAGCAGCCCGATCGAGCCCGCCAACACCGACGCCTCGTCGGTCAGAATGTCCCCGAACATGTTCTCGGTCACGACTACGTCGAACCGGGACGGGCCGCTGATCAGATGCATCGCCATCGCGTCGACCAGCACGTGCTCAAGTTCCACGTCCTGGTAGTCTCCAGCGACCTCGTCCACGACTGCTCGCCACAGCCGCGACGATTGAAGCACGTTCGATTTATCGACGCTGGTCAGCTTCTTTCGCCGGCCCCGCGCCAGTTCGAACGCCAGCCGCGTCACCCGCTCGATCTCGTGCTCGCGATAGACCAGGGTGTCGACCGCCGCCCGCCCCCGGCGCTCGCGCCAGAGACGCGACGGCCGCCCGAAGTAGAGCCCGCCCGTCAGTTCCCGCACCACGAGCAGATCGACCCCCTCCACCACCTTCGCCTTTAGCGGCGAGGCATCGACCAACGCCGGCATCACCGCCACCGGCCGCAGGTTGGCGTAGAGTCCAAGCGCCTTCCTCAGGGCCAGCAGCCCCCGCTCCGGTCGCAGCTTCCGCTCCGCCCCGTCCCAGGTCGGTCCCCCGACCGCCCCCAGCAGCGCCGCGTCTGCCCGCCGGCAGCGCTCGATCTCCTCTCCCCGCAGCGGCACCCCGTGCGCCTCGAGCGCCGCCCCCCCGATCGCGGCTTCCTCGAGTTCGAAGGCCAAACCGAACCGCCCAGCCACGCCCCGCAGCACCTTCACCGCCTCGGCCATCACCTCCGGCCCGACCCCGTCGCCGGGCATCACGACGACCTTCCCCCCAGCGGGTCCCGCTCCCATCCGCCCGTCCTTCCTCAATCCGACCGACACAGCTCGCCTCGTCCACCTGGGGCCGTCACCCCAAGGACGGTCGGGGCAGTTCCACCCGCGGCAACCACTCCCGCCGCCGCCCCTCGTAACTCCCGATCTCCGCCTCGTGCCGCAGCGTCAGCCCGATGTCGTCCAGCCCTTCCAGCAGTCGATAGCGGGTGAAGTCGTCCAGCGGGAAGGCCGCCTCGATCCCCGCCCCCGGCGCCGACACCCGCCGCGCCTCCACGTCCACCGTCACCGCCAACTCGGGGGCGGCCTCGACCGCCCGCAGCAGCGCCTCCCCCACCTCGGGCTCGACCACCACCGGCACCAGGCCCGCCTTCGTCGCGTTGTTGCGGAAGATGTCGCCGAACCGCGGCGAAACCACGGCCCGGAAGCCGTAGTCCGTCAACGCCCAAACCGCGTGCTCCCGCGACGAACCGACGCCGAAGTTCGGCCCCGCAACGAGGATCGACGCCCCAGCGAACTCGGGACGGTTGAGGACGAAATCCGGCTCCCGCTCCCGCCATGCCGAGAACAACCCGGCACCGAAGCCGCTCCGCTCCACCCGCTTCAGCCATACCGCCGGGATGATCTGATCGGTGTCCACGTCCGCCCGATCGAGCGGCATCGCCCGCCCGGTGATCACTCGGACCGCCTGCATCGCCCCTCCCGTCATCGATTCCGAGTCCGCCGTCGGCCGTCGCCTCCGACCCAGACCAGTCCAGTCAGTTCAGGTCGGCCGGCGATGCCAAACTCCCGGCCACCGCCGTCGCCGCCGCCACCGCCGGCGAGACGAGGTGGGTCCGCCCGCCCGGCCCCTGCCGTCCCTCGAAGTTCCGGTTCGAGGTCGAGGCGCAGCGTTCTCCCGGCCGCAGCTTGTCCGGGTTCATCCCCAGGCACATCGAGCACCCCGCCGCCCGCCACTCGAACCCCGCCTCGCGGAAGACCCGATCCAGCCCCTCCGCCTCCGCCTGCGCCCGCACCCGCATCGATCCCGGCACCACCATCGCCCGCATCCCCGACCGCACCCGGCGCCCCTCGACCACCGAAGCCGCCAGCCGCAGATCCTCGATTCGGCTGTTGGTGCAGGACCCGATGAAGACGGTATCGACCGCGATCTCCCGGATCGGCGTCCCCGGCGTCAGCCCCATGTAGCTCAGCGCCCGCAACGCCGTCTCCCGCGCCTGCGGGTCGCCGAACGTCTCCGGATCCGGCACCCGCTCGTCGATCGCGACCACCTGGCCCGGATTCGTCCCCCACGAGACGTGCGGCCGGATCGCGCCGCCGTCGAGCCGCACCTCCTTGTCGAAGGGAGCGCCCTCGTCGGTCGGCAGCGACCGCCAGTCGTCGAGCGCCCGCTGCCACTCCGCGCCCTTCGGCGCCGCCGACCGCCCCTCGACGTAGGCGAAGGTCGTTTCGTCCGGCGCCACCATCCCGGCCTTTGCGCCGGCCTCGACCGACATGTTGCAGACCGTCATCCGCCCTTCCATCGAGAGCGATCGGATCGTCGAACCCCGATACTCGATGATCGAGCCAATCCCCCCCCCGGTCCCGATCCGGCCGATGATCGCCAAGATCACGTCCTTCGCCGTCACCCCCGGCGCCAGACCCCCATCGACCGTGACCGCCATCGTCCCCGGCCGCTGCTGCTGCGGCAGGCTCTGCGTCGCCAGGACGTGCTCGACCTCGCTCGTCCCGATCCCGAACGCCAGCGCCCCGAACGCGCCGTGGGTCGAGGTGTGGCTGTCGCCGCAAACGATCGTCATTCCCGGCAGCGTCAACCCCTGCTCCGGCCCGATGATGTGGACGATCCCCTGCCCCGGATCGCCCATCGGGTAGAGCCGAATCCCGAACTCGGCGCAGTTCTTCGACAGCACCGAGAGCTGGGTCGCCGAGACGGGATCGGCGATCGGTTGATCGATGGCGATCGTCGGCACGTTGTGGTCCGCCGTCGCCACCGTCAAGTCCGGCCGCCGCACCGGCCGCCCCGCCAGCCGTAACCCGTCGAACGCCTGCGGCGACGTCACCTCATGCACCAGATGGAGGTCGATGTAGAGGAGGTCCGGCTCCCTCTCTGCCGCCCGGATCAGGTGGCGGTCCCACAACTTCTCGCTCAGCGTTTGCGGTTCTGCTCCTGCGGACACCATTCCTGCGTCCTCCACTCCCGGCCCCTGCCCCGGCCCAGCGTCGCCGCCTCGCCCCGCCGTCCCTCCGTGCCGGACGAGCTACACCTGCTGCCCCATCGCGCCGACCGGCGGCGCCACCTCGCCGTGCTCCACCTTGCTCAGCGCCGCCAGGTAGGCGCGGGCACTCGCCTCGACCACGTCGGTCGCCAGCCCGTGGCCGCCGACCACCGCCTCCCCGACCCGAATCCGGACCGTCACCTGCCCCTGAGCGTCCTCTCCCGGCGTCACCGCCTCGACCTGATAGTTCTCCAATGCGCAAGGGATCCCGGTCGCGGCGTCGATCGCCGCCAGCAGCGCGTGGACCGCGCCGTTCCCTTCGCCGTCGCCGACGTGGTCCTCGCCGTCGCGCCGCACCACCACGCTCGCCGTCGCCGGTCCGGCGCTGCCGATGCTGGCGTTCCAGCGGATCAGCTCGAAGCCGCCCTCGGCCGACTCCAAGTAGTCGCCCACCAGCGCCACCAGGTCCGCCCCGGTGACCGTCTTCTTCCGGTCGGCCAGGTCCAAGAATCGCTGGTAGGCCTCGTTCAATTGGCCGGCGTCGAGCCGCAGTCCGATGTCCGCCAGCGCGCTGCGGAACCCCGCCCGCCCCGAGTGCTTGCCGAGCACCAGCGAGGTCCCCTCCCAACCGACGTCGGCCGGGGTCATGATCTCGAACGTCTCCCGATTCTTGAGCATCCCGTCCTGGTGGATCCCCGACTCGTGGGCGAACGCGTTGGCGCCGACGATCGCCTTGTTGGCCTGGACCACGATCCCGGTCAGGGTACTGACGAGCCGGCTCGTCGGCACCAACCGGTCCTTCTTGATCTTGGTCGAGACGCCCCCGAACTGCTCGGCGCGAGTCGCCAGCGCCATCACCACCTCCTCCAACGAGGTGTTGCCGGCCCGCTCCCCGATCCCGTTGACCGTCACCTCCACCTGCCGCGCCCCGGCCGCCACCGCGGCCAGCGTGTTCGCCGTCGCCATCCCGAGGTCGTCGTGGCAGTGGACCGAGATCACGACGTCCTCGATCCCCGGCACCCGCTGCCGCAGGAACTCGATCAGCACCGCGAACTCCTCCGGCGTCGTGTAGCCGACGGTGTCGGGCACGTTCAAGGTCGTCGCCCCGGCCGCGATCGCCCGTGCGAAGACCTCCGCCAAGTAGTCGCGGTCGGAGCGAGTCGCGTCCATCGCCGAGAACTCGACGTCGCTGGTGAACTTCTTGGCCAGCGAGACCGAGGCGGTCACCCGCTCCAGCACTTGCTCCCGCGACATCCGGATCTGGTGGGTGAGGTGGATGTCGGAGGAGGAGATGAAGGTGTGGATCCGCGGCGCCTCGCTGCCGCGCACCGCCCGCGCCGCCTGCTCGATGTCGGAGTCGACGGCGCGGGCCAGACCCGCCACCGCCGTCCCCTTCGCCCGCGCCGCGATCGCCCGCACTCCCTCGAAGTCTCCGGGCGAGGCCGCCGGGAACCCGGCTTCGATCACGTCGACCCCGAGCGCCACCAGCGCGTCCGCGACCTCGAGCTTCTCGTCCGCAGTCAGCGTCGCCCCCGGCGACTGCTCCCCGTCCCGCAGCGTCGTATCGAAGACGATGACCCGGTCCCGGTCCAAAGGCGCGGCGATGGCCGCGTCCTGATCGCCAGCGATTTCCATTCTCAGCTCCCTACCGGCGCCGCGGCCTTCGCCTGCGCCGCCTCGTCGGCCGCCGCGGTCGGTTTGCCCTGCTTCAGCCACGGCATCATCTGCCGCAGCTCGGCCCCGACCTCCTCCAACTGGCTGCCCGCCGCCTTCCGCCGCATCGCCCGGAAACCCTCGCGCCCTTCCTCGTTCTCCGCGATCCACTCCCGCGCGAACGAGCCGTCCTGGATCCGACCCAGGAGATCTCGCATCGCCTGCCGCACATGGTCATCGACGATCTTCGGCCCCGCCGTGTAGTCGCCATACTCGGCCGTGTCGCTGACGGAGTAGCGCATGTATCCCAGCCCGCCCTCGTAGATCAGGTCGACGATCAACTTCAGTTCGTGCAGGCACTCGAAGTAAGCGATCTCCGGCTGGTAGCCCGCCTCGGTCAACGTCTCGAACCCGGCCTGGATCAGGTGACTGACCCCGCCGCAGAGGACCGCCTGCTCCCCGAAGAGGTCGGTCTCCGTCTCCTCCTCGAAGGTGGTCTCCAGCACCCCGGCCCGCAGGCTGCCGAGCCCCTTCGCGTAAGCGAGTGCCGTCTCCATCGCCCTGCCGCTCGCGTCTTGGTGGACGGCGACCAGCGCCGGCACCCCGACCCCCTCCTCGAACAGCTCACGCAGCCGATGGCCGGGGCTCTTCGGCGCCACCATTGCCACGTCCACGCCGGCCGCCGGCGTAATCGCCCCGAAATGGATATTGAAGCCGTGGGCGAAGAGCAGCGTCTTCCCGTCCGTCAGCCGCGGCGCGATCTCCCCTTCGTAGACGGCCTTTTGGACGTGGTCCGGCACGACGAGCATCACGATCTGCGACGCCGCGACCGCGTCCGCGACCGTCTCGACCCGCAGCCCGTCGGCCCCCGCCTTGTCGCGGCTGCGACTCCCCTCGTGCAGACCGACCATCACCTCGCAGCCGGAGTCGCGCAGGTTGAGCGCGTGGGCGTGTCCCTGGCTGCCGTAGCCGATCACCGCGATCGGCCGCCCCCGCAGCGTCTCGAGGTTCGCGTCGTCGTCGTAGTACGCCTTCGCCGCCATCCGTCTCTCCTCCAGCCATCGTCGATCCGCCGGATCGGTCCCCGGCCGAGCCCGCCGCCCGGCCCCGCTGTCCCTCGGTGTCGTCCTATCGAGCCAGGGCGAGCGCCGTCGTCGGCGCCACGCTCGCGACCCCGTCCCGGTCGCGCTCGACCCGCCCCGCCTTGCCCGGCACTGCCGGCACCGCGCCCCGGACCATCGCGATCGCTCCGGTCCGGACCAACTCGCGGATACCGAACCCCCGCAGCATCGCCAGCAGCGAGTCGATCCGCTCCTCCGGCCCGGTCGCTTCCAGCAGCAGCGTGTTCGGGTTGGCGTCGACCACCCGCGCCTCGAAGATCTGGGCGATCTGCAAGACCTCCGTCCGCTGCTGCGCCTTTGCCGCGACCTTGATCAAGGCCAACTCGTGGGCCACGCAGTTCAGATCGGTCACGTCGGTGACTTTTAGCACCTCCATCAGCTTATAGAGCTGCTTCCCGACCTGCTCGACCTCTTCCTCCTCCCCATCGACGACCAGCGTCATCCGCGAGACGCCCGGCTGCTCGGAGTGCCCGACGGTGATCGACTCGATGTTGAACGACCGCCGCCGCATCAGCGAAACCACCCGGTTGAGCACCCCCGGATGGTCCTCGACCTGGACCACCAGCGTATGCCGCTTCTTCATCACACCCTCCTCGCGAGAAAACAGTGGCCAGTAGCCGGTCGCCCGGTTGGAGACATCTCATTCCGGTCCAGGACGCTCCTCATACCAACCACGAACTGACATCTGGCAACCGGCAACTGCCAACTGCCTACTCCGTGTCCCGGTACCGCTGCTGGTGCATCATCTCGTGATTGGCGGCCCCCGGCGGCACGATCGGGTAGACGTTCGCCTCCGGCTCGATCACGAAGTCGATCAGCACCGGACCCTTGGTCGCCCGCGCTTGGGCGATCGCCGGTCCGATCTCGGCGTCCTTCCGCACCGTGAGCCCGAGGATGCCGTACGCCTCGGCCAGCTTCGCCAGGTCCGGCCCGCTGATCGCGACTTGCGAGTAGTTCTTCTCGTGGAAGAGGTCCTGCCACTGCCGGACCATCCCCAAGTAGCCGTTGTTGATCACCGCGATCTTGAGATCGAGCTTCTCCTGGGCCGCGGTCGCCAGCTCCGCCAACGACATCTGGAACCCGCCGTCGCCGACGATCGCCCAGACCTCCAGGTCCGGCCGCCCGATCTTGGCCCCGATCGCCGACGGCAACCCGAACCCCATCGTCCCCAGGCCGCCCGACGTGATCCAGCGATCGGGGTGGTCGTAGCCAAAGTACTGCGCCGCCCACATCTGGTGCTGCCCGACGTCGGTGGTCACGATCGCCTCGCCGTTGGTCGCCTCCGCGATCGCCCGCACGATCGTGTACGGCTCCGGCGTCTCCGGCCGGTCCTCCAGCGCCGCTTCCAGTCCGTGATTCCGCCGCGCCTCGATCCAGCCCAGCCATGCCTCGCGCCGCCGCGGCTCGACCTCCGGCAGCAGCAGCTTCAGCACTTCCCCCGCGTCCCCCACCACGGGGACGTCGGTCCGCACGTTCTTCCCGATCTCGGCCGGGTCGACGTCGACGTGGACCACCCGCGCCTTGCGGGCGAATCCGTCGATCCGCCCCGTCGCCCGGTCGTCGAACCGCGCCCCGATGTTGACCAGCAGGTCGGCCTCGTCGAGCGCGTCGTTGACGTGCTTGTGGCCGTGCATCCCCATCATCCCGAGCGCCAGCGGGTGCGACTCGGGGAAGCAGCCGAGGCCGAGCAGCGTGAAGAT
This sequence comes from Thermomicrobiales bacterium, assembly GCA_038232775.1. Classification (GTDB taxonomy): domain Bacteria; phylum Chloroflexota; class Chloroflexia; order Thermomicrobiales; family UBA6265; genus JBBSNJ01. The sequence continues at coordinate 402 of JBBSNJ010000088.1, read as the reverse complement.
CACCGGCACGCCGGAGTGTTCGACAAAGCGGGCGAACGGCTCTGCCGCCCCGCTCAGCATGATCCCGTGGCCGGCCATGATCAGCGGCCGCTCCGCCCGGTTGATCAGCTCCGCCGCCAGCTTCACCTGCCGCAGATTCGGCACGGTCGTCGGCTGGTAGCCCCGCCGGGAAGTCACTTCCGGATAGACGAACGGCGCCTTCTGCCCGAACAAGTTCTTCGGGATGTCGACCAACACCGGCCCCGGCCGGCCGCTGGTCGCCAAGTGGAACGCCTCCTTGATCGTCGGCGCGATCTCGTCGACCCGCTGGACCAGGTAGTTGTGCTTCGTCACCGGCAGCGTGATCCCGGTGATGTCGACCTCCTGGAAGGCGTCCCGCCCGATCATCGGCTGCCCAACCTG
>JBBSNJ010000087.1:0-8393 GCA_038232775.1 Thermomicrobiales bacterium | reverse complement strand
GGGGGGAACCGGCTCTACGTCCACAAGAGCGGGATCGAGGCCCGGGAGGAGGGCCGTGCTCCTCGGCTCGAGCCCGGTCAGCGCGTCGAGTACCAGATCGGCTCGCGCCCCAAAGGACCGGGTGCCGTGAACGTGCGTCTGATCACCGACGAGCCGGCGCCGGCGGTTCCCGAGGCGGATACCGCCAACGTTGCCCCGGATGCCGAGCCCGGCGCCTAGCGGCGGCGGGTGGGCCGGCTCGTGGTCGGCCCAGCGACGCGATGCCAGCGGCAAGGAGGCCACCCCGATGGACCGCACCGGACACGCGATTCCCGCCGGCGCCGCCGTCGTCGCCGCCAACGGCGAGATGCTCGGCGCGGTCCACGTCGTCCACCCCCACTACTTCGTCGTCGAGCGGGACAATCCCGACGGGCACGCCGAGTACGAGGTGCCGAACCGCGCCGTGGGCGCCGTCGAGGGGGGGCGGGTGATCCTGACCGTGAACCTCGAAGCGCTGACCGAGATCCCCGCCGAGCACCAATCGGTCGCCCACCAGCGGGGGGAGGAAGGCTGAGGCGACCCCTCGGCTTGGCCACGGGTCGCCCTCCCCAGTTGGTCGAGGAGTCCTTCCCCTCTCGGGGGACGTCGGGTGGTACGTCGGTCCCGACCTCTCCCCGTGGACTGGCCCTTACAGCGCTTTGCAGAAGAATCGGCCCGCGGCCACGGCGTGGTTCGGCGGGCCACTGTCGCCCTGCGGGCGACGGGCGCAGCAAGCAGCGCCCATACAATCGATCGCGGTCCGTCAGCTTCTCTGCAACCCGCTCTAGGTCCGGCAACCCTGATACGGCATCCGGTTGATTGCTTCCGTTCTCCCGGAGAATGCCCTCACCCCCGGCCCCCTTGCCCTGGTCCCGTGGGCGGGAGAGGGGAGCCGTTCCCGCTCCCGATCAGGGGACGGTTCAACCGAGGTCCGGAGCAGGGCGGCGTAGGCGCCGACTCAGCGAACCGGGGTTTGGCCCGCGTCCGACGTCCGCACCAGCGAGACCTCGCGCAGCCGGAGCCGGACTTGGCGCTCGTCCGCGCCGAGCAGGGAGAGCCGGTCGAGGCCGCCGGCCGCGACCTCGATCGGGATTCCGGCTGCCTCGACGACCAGGCGGACGGTCGGGCCTTCGAAGACGACCTGCTCGACCCGGCCGGTGATCATCCCCGGCTCCTCGGCCGCCCCGACGGGGAGGACCTCGATGGTCTCGGGGCGGACAAAGGCGAGCACCGCCTCGCCGACCCGCAGCCCGTCCGGTGCGCTGGCCGCGAGACGCAGCCCGCCGGTCGCGGTCTCGACCGTCGCCCGCAGGGGCTCGCCTGGTGGACCCGGCTCGACCGCGACCACCTGCGCCGGCAGGGCGTTGTTGTCGCCGACGAAGGTGGCGACGAACTCGCTCGCCGGGCGCAGGTAGATGTCGAGCTGGCTCCCCGACTGCTCGATCCGGCCCTGGTTCATGACGAAGATGCGGTCGGAGATGGCGAACGCCTCCGATTGGTCGTGGGTGACGTAGATGGCGGTTTTGCCGGTCCGGCGTTGGAGGGCAAGGATCGAGTACTTGAGGGTGTCGCGGAGGTTGCGGTCGAGCGCGGAGAGGGGCTCGTCGAAGAGGAGGACGCGGGGGTCGGTCGCCAGCATCCGGGCCAGGGCGACCCGCTGCTGCTGGCCGCCGGAGAGCTGGGCCGGCAGGCGATCGCCGTAGTCGGCCAGCTCGACCAGGTCGAGCATCTCGTGGACGCGGGCGGCGGCAGCCCGCTTGTCGCGCCCCTTCACCTCCAGGCCGAAGGCGACGTTGCGGGCGACCGAGAGGTGGGGGAAGAGGGCGTGGCTCTGGAAGGCGAGACCGATGTTGCGGCGGTGGGTCGGCACCCCGTTGACCATCTGGGCGTCGAACCAGATCTCGCCGGCGCTCGGCTCGACCAGCCCGGCCACCATCCGCAAGGTCGTCGTCTTGCCGCAGCCGGACGGCCCGAGCAGGGTCACGAACTCCCCGTCCGCGATCTCGGCGTCGAACCGGTCGACCGCGACGGTCTCTCCGTACCGCTTGCTGACGCCGACGAGACGGACCTGGGTCATGGGTGCTCCCGGAGTAGACGGTAGTCAGTAGTCAGTAGTCAGTAGTCAGTAGTCAGTAGTCAGTAGTCAGTGGGCAGTGACGAAATGGAGTGCCGGCCGGTCGCTGTCCTGACGCCTATCGCCTAATGCCTAACGCCCGACACCCGCCCTCCGACTACTGACTACTGACTACTCAGATGAGGTACGTCCCCTTGAGGTAGCGGGAACCGAAGAGCTGGAAGAAGAGGAGGACGACCAGGAAGGAGACGAGCTGCATCGTGGTCGCCAGGGCGGCGGTCGAGGTGGCGAAGCCGGCGGTGCGGGTCAGGTTGTAGACGCGGAGGGCGGCGGTCGTGGTGTTGGGGCCAGCGATGAAGAGGGTGACCAGGAACTCGTTGAAGACGATGACGAAGGTGAGCAGGATGCCGGCGCTGATGCCGGGGCCGAGGAGCGGCAGCTCGACCCGGAAGAAGCTCTGGCGGCGGTTGGCGCCCAGGCAGCGGGCAGCCTCCTCGTAGACCTCGGGCAGATCGCGCAGGGCGACGATCAGCGGCACAAGCATCAGGGGGTAGGTGCCGACGACGTAGGCGGCGATCAGGCCGAGGAAGCTCTGGGGGATGTTGAATAGGAAGGCGTAGGCGATCACCAGGCTGATCCCCATCACCGCCGCCGGGGTGTAGAGCGCCAGATTCAGCGTCGAGAGGATCGCCTGCTTGCCGGGGATCGGGTAGCGGACGATGGCGTAGGCGGCCGGGAGCGCGATCAACAGGTTGAGGACGACGGTCAGCGCTGTGGCGCCGAGCGAGAGGAGCAGGTTCTCCTTGAAGGTGCCGAGGACGTACTGGTAGGCGCTCAAGGTGTAGCCGCCGCCGGAGGCTTCCAGCGAGTAGACGAGGGTGACCAGAAACGGCAGGGCGAACACCACCAGCCACAGCCAGATGTAGCCGTGGGCGAGCACGTCGAGGAGCCGGGGCGGCCGGAACCGGATCGCCGCCGCCGCCTTCTGTCGTCCGGTCAAGAACGGGTTCGCGGTCGCCATCTTCGCCTCACTTGCTCCCGGTCCCTGCCTGGCCGGGCACCGCGTCCCCGCAGACCACCCAGGACGAGTGCGAACGCGGCGCCCGCTCTGCCCGGAACGAGCTCGAACCGCCCACCGCCGATAGCCGACAGCCCGCTCATGCTCCCAACGCCCCGCGCGAGAACCGCAGACTGAGCCAGGTGACGCCGAAGGCGAGCAGCGCCAGCACGATCCCCATCGCCGCCGCCAGGCCGTAGTCGAACTGGACCAAGCCCTTCTGGTAGAGGGCGATCGAGAGGACGCGTTGCTCGTTCAGGCTGCCGAGCAGGATCGGCACCGCGAAGACGCCGAGGTTCCAGCCGAAGCACATCAGGAAACCGGCGACGATGCCGCTCCAGCTCAACGGAAAGAGGACGCGGGTGAAGACCTGCCACGGTTTGGCGCCGAGGGTCGTCGCCGCCTCCTCGAGCAGCGGGTCGACGTTGGCCAGCGCCGCCCCGACGTTCATCGTCATGAAGGGGAAGGTGAAGAGCGCCATCGCGAAGAGGACCATCGGCAACGAGTAGAGGAGCGACGTGCCGGCGATGCCGAGCCGCGACAGCGCCCCACCGAGCGGTCCGTTGGGCAGGAGCAGATAGAAGAGGCCGAAGGCGAGGTACAACGGACCGAAGAGGGGGAAGGTCATCATCGTCCGCACCAGCTCGCGGTAGCGGACCTTGCGGATCAAGATGTAGGCGAACGGGTAGCCGAGCACCAGGTCGACGACCGAGGCCAGCGTCGCCAGGTAGATCGTGGTCCAGACGGTCGGGAGGTAGCGGTCGAGCATGGTCCGGTAGTTGTCGAAGGTGTAGCTGGCGGTGAAGAAAAAACTCGACTCGCGGGTGAAGCTGAGCTGGAGCAGATAGAGCAGCGGCGCCAGCGAGAAGAGGAGGGTGACCAGGATCGCGGGCGTCAGCAAACCGAGGCCGACCCAGACGCGTCCGATCCGCCGCCGCGGCCGGGTCGCGGCGGCGGCGTACTCGGCGGCGAGCTGGGGGACGGGGGCTTGGGCTTGAGCCATGAATCACCGAACGTGCGCGGGTCGTGTCCCCTGGCGCGCGGGGCCTAAGCCCCCGAGCTGAAAGGCCGAACCCGGCTGAAGCCGGCCGCGGGTGGCGTTCGAGTAGCGGGTGCGGTGGGGAGGAGGAGCGGCGATCGGGGGCCGGGGATCCACGACAGGGGGAGGGCGCGATCGTTTTCGATCTCCGCCCGAGGTCCCGTCAGTCCAAGGGTGTCGAGGAAGCGGACTCCTTCTCTGCCGAGGTGACGGCTCCGTGGGTGCGCTCGGAGCGGCGGGGGCGCGTGCTCGTTCGCGGGGCGGCGAGGGGTCGGCTCGCCGCCCGTTGGGCGTTGCCGGAGCTGAAGCGAGCCGGGGCGATGAGGAAGTCGGACCGGTCAGCCCCGTCCCTTGGTGCCGCTAGCTAGAGGCCGAGCCGCTGCTCGTAGTAGTCGAACCATTCGCCGGAGTTGGCGGTGTAGTAGTCCCAGTCGACGGTCCGGTACTGGGTCTCGAGTTGCTCGATGGTCGGGTAGTAGGTGTAGTAGTCCTCGCGGAACCACTCAGGGATCAGCGGCTCGTAGGACGGCCCCATCAGACCTTCGTGGAGCTCCGCCCAGGCGGCGTGCTCGATCCCCCAATCCTCGCCGGGGAGTTGGGCGTCGTCGCTGAGGCGCCAGTCGACGAAAACCTGGGCCAACACCGGGTGGCGCGGACCCTTCGGGATCCACAGATACCCGTTGGCCGCGTACTGACCCGAGGCGGCGACGAGGAAGGCCGCCTCCTCCTGACCGCTCAAGTACTGGAGCCGGGCCAGCGAGTTCCAGAAGGTGACGACATCGACCACCCCGCTGCCGAAGAGCTGCTGCGCCTCGGAGAAGTCAGTCGTGTACTTAAGCACGTTCGGGCCGATCTCGTCGACCGCGAAGTCGATCACCTCCCGCATCTGGGCCTGGTCCTGGTAGTCCTTGCCGAGGGCGGCGGCGAGGCCAAGCAGGAACCCGCCGGAGGTGATGTCGCCCGGCAGCCACATCAGGATCTTGCCGCGCAGCCGCTCGTCGGCCAGGTCCGGCCAGTCCTGAAGGAAGTCGGCGTTGGCGGAGTTGTAGACGATGCCGGGGGTGGCCGAGGCCTGGAACCCGATGGCGGTCGGAGAGTGCTTGAAGATGTCGAGCACGCGGTCGGCGTTGGGGATCAGCCCGGAGGGGAGGAATTCCTCCATCACCGATTCGGGCTGGGAGCGGGCCTCGGCCCAGTAGTTCTCCTCGATCGCCAGCACGTCGTAGGGCGCGGGGTCGCCCGCCTGGAGCGCCGTGTAGAGGTTGGTCAGGTAGGTGCTCGGCTGCTGGGACGCCTGGTAGTTGAGCCGGACCTCGACGCCGTAGACCTCCTGCACGTGCTCCTCGAACTTGCGGACCAGCGTGTCGTTGGCGGTGTAGGTCCAGTTGCCGACCGTGACCTCGCCTTCGTTCTCGATCTCGGCCTTGATCTCGTCGAAGGTCAGCTCCCGGTTCAGGATCGGGACCATCACCGGGCCTGCCGTTCCCGGAACCGCTGCCGGGGAGGCCTCCTGGGCTGCGGCCGCCGCGCCGCGACCTCGGCCGATCGCGGCCGCCAGGGTGGGCGCCGCCAGCCCGAGGGCGGCACCGCGGCGGACGATCTCCCGCCGCGACCAGCGGCGCGCGGCCGCTTCGCGCAGCAGGCCCGCCAGACGCGGATCCTGCTCGCCTTGGGGCTCGATCATGGGGGTTTTCCTCTCCGCGCTCGGGGCGCTCTGCGTCGCGGCTTGTGCCGCCAGTCTGGGCGTTGGGATGGCGCGACGGCCTGGGCGGTACCGTAGAGGCGTCGCGGCTCCTTGTCAATGGATCATTGGATGATTTGGCGGTGCTTGCCCTTTCGGCCCACCAGCCGCCGCTCCGGCCGGCTGGAGCAGCCCTGACACGGAAATTGGGCGGAGGCTACGGGATGAGGCTGGCGCCGCCAGCCCTCACCCCCAAGCCCCTCGCCCGCCACGGCGAGCGAGGGGAGCACGGCGCGCTCTGCCGGAGGCAACCGGAACCGATCACTCGGATTCCGTATGACCCCCAACCCCGCTCCTACGCGGCTGATGGGGGAGGCCGAACGGGCCATCTTTCCCGCGAGCTGGCACTTGGCGCTAGACCGGGGCTTTCCTGAACCGCTCGATGATGACCCTCCGAGCTGCGGCGACGAACCCGGTTGAGGTTGGCTGGGGTCGTAGGGTAGGTCGGGGACGGGGAAGGAGCATCAGGAGGCCCTGAATCTCTTGCAAGGGTGGAAGGTGCGAGCGACGGCCGAGGGCGCCTACCAGATCCGGTCCCGCAGCCCGGCGGCGGCGATCGCGGCGCGGAGGCGGATGAGCGCCAGATCCTTCTGCTTGGCTTCGAGCATCACGTCGTAGCGGAGGCCGCTGGTGGCCCGGAAGAAGGCGAGGAAGTCGGCGGGGTCGATGAAGTCGTCGTGCTGGCCGGCCTTGGCTGGCTGCCGCGTTACCTTGGGCTCGTTGGTTGCCCGGTCGCGGCGGGTAATCTTCCGCTCGGCGGTCCGCTGGGTCGAGTAGTGGAGCTTGGGGGATTGGCCAGCCGGCCAAGTCGCGGCGCAGCGGCGGAAGGCGGCCTCCGGGGTCAGCCCGACCGGGTCGTTGACCCGGTGATGGAGGATGTCGAAGACCAACGGCACCCCCGTCCGCTCGTGGATGGTCAGGGTGTCGGCGACCGGGTAGGAAATCTCGTCGTTCTCGAGGACCAGGCGGCGCCGCACCGGCTCCGGTAGCCGCCCATAGCGCTCGACCCAGCGGTCGATCGCGGCCGCCCGGTCGCCGTAGACGCCGCCGACGTGGGTGACGATCTTCGCCTCGGATCCGGTCCCCAGGGCGTCGAGGAAGGCGGCGTGGTAGGTGAAGTCGGCGACGGCGGAGCGGGCGATCCGTTCGTCCGGCGAGTTGAGGACGATGTACTGCGAGGGATGCATCGAGAGGCGGAGGTCGAGCCGCCGCGCCTTGTCGCCGAGCGCGGCCAGTTCGACCGCGCACTCCTCGATCTGCCCGTGGAACTGCGGCATCTCGGGGTGGGTGACGTAGGGCGCGACGTCGGAGGAGATCCGGTACATCCGGATCTCCTGCTCCCCCAGGTAGTCGAAGATGGCGTCGAGGAAGCCGAGGCTGACGCTGAGGTGCGGCCCGCTCCGCCAGCGTCGGGCGTCGTGGTCCTTCATGCCGCCGTTGCCGAGCACCTTGACCGCGAAGCCGAGCCGGGACGGAGTGGGCAGTGGGCAGTGGGCGGTGGGCAGTGGCCGGTCACCGGGAGTCGAGCGAGTCTCGCCAGCCGTCGCTTGCATGGTCACCCTCGCGCCTCCACCAACGGCGACATCCTGCCCACTACCCACTACCCACTGCCCACTGACTCCTCCGACCCGGCGACGAGCGCGTTGCTGAGGCGAGCCCAGCGGGGGAGGATGAACCCCCACATCCGGGCGACGGAGCGGGTGGCGAAGACGGCGAGGGCCAGGTCGCGCTCGGGGTCGGCCCAGAGGAGGGTGCCGGCGTAGCCGAAGTGGCAGAAGGTGACGGGGGAGGTCAGCTCGCCGGTCCAGTGCCGCCGCTTCTCCCCCTTCACCTCCCACCCCAGACCCCAATGGGCCGGCTCCCAGCGGACCTTCATGCTGTCGACGCCGCCGGCGACGCCGCCCGCCTGGTCGGTCGTCATCAGGCGGGTTCCGGCTGGGGAGAGGAGGCGGGGTCCGTCGGGCAAGAAGGCGGCGGCGAAGCGGACCAGGTCGCGCGGCGTCCCGTAGAGCCCCCCCCACGGGATCGCCAGGTCCCGCCAGTAGGCGCCGTTGTCGGCTTCCTGCTCGGTGCCGGCGCCGGCGGCGTCGGCGAGGTGGGCGATCCGGTCGACGACGTCCGGTCCCGGTCGGGCGACGGTATCGGCCAGCCCGAGCGGATCGAGGACCCGCTCGCGGGCGACCTCCCAGAAGGGGCGGTCGGTCACGCACTCGACCAGCCGGGCCAGCACACCGAAGCCGGCGTTCGAGTAGAGGAGCTCTTCGCCGGGGGCGAAGTGGAGCGGGAGCCGGCACATCGCGTCGATGATCTGCGCCAGTGGGCGCTGCTCGGTATCACGCTCCGCTCGCGGCCCGAGGTCTTCCGGCAGCCCGGCCGTGTGCGAGAGGAGTTGGCGGGCCGTGATCGCCGGCCGCAGCCGCTCCAGCTCGGGATCGGCCGCGGTCCCACCCTCCTCGGCCGCGCC
>JBBSNJ010000086.1:0-8430 GCA_038232775.1 Thermomicrobiales bacterium | reverse complement strand
TACAGCATCGAAGAGCAGGCGAGGCAGACGGCCGAGGGCTCGGGCGACGCCTCGCGCGAGGCAGTCGATGCCGCGGCCGAGCAACTGGCGGCGGCGGGATGGCGGCAGCGCTACGAGAGCGTGCTGGCCGTGCCGCAGGAGGTCGACCCGACCCGCTTTGAGGTCCAACTGACCGGCAACGTGATCGAGTACGCGGCGGCCGAGATCGCCGAGGAGGCGTTCGCGTTCGCGACCAACGGCGGCGAACCAATCGAGGCCGACACGATCGGCGACGCCTCGCAGTTGAGCTCAATCAGCGGCGTCGCCTCGGAAACGGGTGCCGCCTACCGCGGCCTGCGACTCGTCTTCCGCCAGGACCGGGTGCTGATCGACCTCCGCTACGTCGACCTCGCAAACCGGGTGGTCGACCAGGAGACGTTCTTCGCCCTCGGCCAGGCGGTCCAGGGCCGAGCGGAAGCGGTGCTCGGGGAAGAGTTCCAGGGGCTGAGCCCGAAGGCGCTGCGGCTCGATCTCGGCGCCGCGGCCGACAGCCCGAGCGTCCGGGAGTCGTACGAGGTCGTCGGCGGGTCGGCGATCCGGCTCTACGGCGAGACGGCGGCGGCCCTAGAAGCCCGGACCGAGAGCTACGCCGGGGCCGAGAACGCCTACGGCGGGACTGCCTCGGCGACGGTGGCCGGCGGTGCCGGAGGCCGCCGGGCGGCCCGTCAAGCCACGCCGGCGGCGGCGACAGGGGCTGAGACCCCGATCGCCTACTCCCTCGCCCTCTACGGCTTCCCGGACGAGGGGGCGGCCGAGGATTGGCTGGCGGAGCTCGACACGCGCCTCGAGCAAGCGCAGTTGCCGGGAATCCTCTCGATCTCGGCCGCCGAGGCGCCGACGTACGGCGACGAGTCGCTGGCTTACGAGCTCAACCGTCAAATCGGGGACGGCACCGGGAGCGGCTACCGGGTCTACGTCCGGGTCGGAGCCGAGATCGCGACGGTCGAGTTCGCGGCCACGGGCGGGGCGCCCCTCGCGGCGGTCGAGGCTTTGGTCAACCAGCAGGTGGAGTGCTTGCAGCGCGGGGCCTGCCAGGGGGAGGCGAACCCGGCATCGCTCCTCGCCCCGGAGACCGAGCCGACGGAGTAGCCGGGAGCAACAGGCGCCGCCTCCATCGAGCCGGGCTACGGGTTCAGCCGCCGCGGACGTCTAAGAATTCGGATGGAACAGTTCCGCTCCCAGAGTCGCGAGGGGCGCCACACTCCCGCGCACGGGTGAGTGGCCGGGCGGGGGTGATATGGAATCCGGGTGGATCGTTGGGGTTGCCCCGGCGGTCCGCGACCACGCTCCCCTCTCCCGCGCACCGGGAGAGGGGCCGGGGGTGAGGGCCAGCTACCACCGCGCGAATGCAAAGTGTTCTCCCGGATTCTGGATGAGGGCCTCTTTCCCAGAAATCAGGAGTGGGGGAGCGGAAACCTCACCCATTACCCGGTGTGCGCTTCAGTCCGCGGCGACGAAGATGTCCCCGTAGCCGGGGATGGCGACGATCTCGGCGGCGGTACCAGCACCGGCTCCGGGCTGGTACCGCTCGGCGGCGACGACCACCTTGGGGAAGACTTCCAGGTCGCCCGAGGAGCAGATCGTCGTCACCGGCTGATCGAGTGCCCAGGCGACGGCGAGGTCAATCGCGCCCTGATCGGTCAGCGGCTCGTACCACGTGTTGTGGGTCGGGGTGCGCCCGGCCCACGGCGCCTTGGCGGTCGCCTTGAGGACGTGGATGCCGACGTCACCGACCCGGCAGGCCGCCAGAAGGGCATCCCAGTCACGGCGGAAGTCGGGCATCGCGTGGAGGGCCGGATTGCACGCGACCATCACGGTCGCGAACTCGGGATAGCGGCGGAGCGCTTCGGCGTGGGCGGCGGGCGCGGCGGGGCCGTGACCGGTGATCCCGAGGTCGGCGACCAGGCCCTCTTCCTTGGCCCACAGGAACGTCTCCCAGGAGCCGCCGGGCGCGAAGCAGCGGTCGAGCGCGTCGAGATCGCCGACGGCGTGGAGTTGGTAGAGATCGAGCCGGTCGCGACCGAGACGGTCGATCGTGCGCAACAGCTCTTCGCGGGCACCGGCGGCGTCACGCTTCTCCGTCTTGCAGCCGATGAAGAGGTCGGGCTGGGGATGGCGCTTCAGGTAGTCGCCGAGGCGGAGTTCGGCCTCGGCGTAGGAGGGCGCGACGTCGAAGTGGTTGATGCCGTGCCCGAGGGCGAGGTCGATCGCCCGGTCGGCGTCGGACTGGCTGGCGTTGCCGACGGCGTAGGTGCCGAAGGTGACGACGCTGCTCTGGTGGTCGGTCTTGCCGAGTCGCCGGCGCTCCATGGGGCTGCCTCCTGCTGATCGGGCGAGGAAATCATCGCGTCCCGAGGTCGCAAGTTGTGGTCCCAGGAGGATGCGGATACGGGGGGAGAGGGACCAGGCACCCGCTGGGCGGCCCGCACGGGAACCACGTGCTTGCGCCCAAACGCCGCGTCATACGGAATCCGGAAGAACGCTTTGCATTTGCGCTACGGTCGCCGGCCCTCACCCCCGGCCCCTCTCCCGTGCGCGGGAGAGGGGAGCGTGGTCGCCGACCGTCGGGGAACACCCACGATTCATCCGGATTCCGTGTCAGACATCCTCCGGGCGCATACCGGGGGGACGGGGAGGGCGCGGTGGCGCGGGCGCGGGGGGCGGGGGGCGAACGATGCCGAGGGAAGCGTCGTAGGCGCGGCGCTTGGAATCGTCCAGGAGGATGCTCTTGGCCTCGAGGATGGCCCGCATCCGGCCGGGGGACTCCGGGTCGGTCGAGCGGTCGGGGTGATGCTTGAGCGCGAGCCGGCGGAACGCGGCCTCGATCACGTCGGGGTCGGCGGCGGGGTCGACCTGGAGCGTCTGGTAGAAGGTCGGGCCGACGGCCGCCGCCCGTCCGTTGCCGGCGGCACCGGCGGCGCCGGGGGCACCGAGGCCGCCGGGCGGAACACCGAGACCGAGGCGGCGGAGATGGGCGATCGCCTCCTCCTCCGTCATCAAACGCTCGGCGAACTGGTCGCGCATCTCGGCCGGGACGGCGAAGCGCTGGCCGCAGGCGCGGCACTCGACGACCATCTGGTCCCGGACCGAGACGGTCGGCAGGGAGTAGAACGTCACCTTGCGCTTGGCGCGGTAGACGGCGAACAGGCCCGAAGTCTCGCACTTCTGGCACGTGAGCAGGGCGTACCCCTGCAGATCGACGAAATCGCGGGCACCGAGCCCGTAGAGGAGGGGGAGGACCATCGGTGGTTCTGTCTGCCTTGCTACGAGCGTTTGGCGAAGCGAGAGCGGCGGGTCGGTCAACGGACGGAAGCACGCAGGGTGGCGACTTCGCCAGCGCCGGTGACGGGGTGGAGCGAGGCCGTACGCCACGGCGCGGACGACCGATCGGGCCGGGACGCCGACGATCCGGGGCCTCGTCCCGCCGCCGAACGCCAGCCCCGCCATCCCCCGCCGGCGAGACGGCCACCGCCAGCGACACCGCGAGTGGCACACTGCGCACGATCATGATAAATCCTCAGCGCCGCTCCATGACGGAAGCCCTCGCCGCCGCCGCTGGGGACGACGGTCGGGCTCGGCCCGGAGCGAACCGGGGAGAGCGGGGAGCACGGGGCCGAAGTGGGCGGCGCCTGCTGGGGCTCGGGACGGCCTCGGGCCGGTCCGGTCGGCCTGGCCTGGTGCGCGGGAAGAGGGAGACCGATGGACGACTTCGCGGGGCAGCGGGCGGTGGTGGCTGGGGGATCGAAGGGGATCGGCAAAGCGGTGGTCCGGCGGCTGGCGGCGGGGGGAGCGAGCGTCGTCCTCTGCGGCCGGGGGGAGGTGGCGGTGCGGGACACCGTGGCCGAGCTACGGGGGGACGGGCTGGCGGTCGAGGGGATCGCGGCCGACGTCGGTCAGTCCGATGAGGTCGACCGGCTTTTCGGCTTCGCGCTCGAGCGGTGGGCCGGGGTAGGGCCGCACGTCCTCGTCAACAGCGCCGGCATTCAGCGCTACGGGACGGTGCCAGAGACCGATGAGGCGCTCTGGGACGAGGTGATGACGATCAACCTGAAGAGCATGTTCCTCCTCTCGCGGCGTGCGATCCCGCTGATGCGGGAGCGAGGCCGAGGGGTGATCGTCAACGTCTCGTCGGTCCAGGCGTTCGCGACCCAGAAGGGGGTGGCCGCCTACTCGACGAGCAAGGCGGCGATCAACGGGCTGACGCGGGCGATGGCGCTCGACCACGCGGCGGAGGGAATCCGGGTAGTGGCGGTCTGCCCCGCCTCGGTCGAGACGCCGATGCTGGCGCGGTCGGCCGAGCTGTTCAAGGGGGAGGGGACACCCGAGCAGGCGCTCGCCGCCTGGGGGAAGATGCACCCGGTGGGGCGGATCGGGCGGCCAGAAGAGGTGGCGGAACTGATCGCCTTCTTGGCCGGGCCGAAGGCGGCGTTCATCACGGGCGGAGAGTTAAAGATCGACGGCGGCATGATGGCGGCGCTCGGCGTGACCCTACCCGAAAGTTAGCGACCGCCCCTGCCTCCTGCAAGCCACCGCCGCCCTCCCGCTCCTGAAATCTGCCCCATAGCGCTCCAGGCGGCACCATCGACGCTGCCGGACTCCGCGACGACCCGGTCCTCACCGGCCCCGACCCCTGCGCCACGACCTGACACGAGATCCAGGTGAAGGCGTCCCCTTCCCGCCCCAGGCGCTCTCCCCTTGGGTTCCTCTTGGGGCGGGCTCCTTCCGCTCCGCTGAAGGCGGCTCCTTGCCCCGGTCCAGGGTGCGGCAGAGAGGAGGAAAACCAGCTTCCAGTAGTGGAACGGTTCAATCGGACTCGATATGACTCGGCTCCGCGGCAGCGGCGGCGGCGTCCTCCGCCAAGGCCAACGCACCGCGCTCGCGCCTCATGCGCACTTCGGTTGAACCGTTCTGCTCTCGAGCGCGGGACAAGCCCTCCCTCTCCCACGCACGGGACAGGGAGAAGGGGCTCTCTCCCGGACAGTTTCGTTTTGGGTCCGAATCGGCGGCTTCCACCCCCCGATCCGATGCGTCCCTTACGGAATGCGGGTGCATCGTGGATGGTCCCCCGGCGGTCCGCGACCACGCTCCCCTCGCCCGCTGCGGCAGGAGAGGGGCCGGGGGTGAGGGCAAATCTCGGGCAAACACAACTGATCACCCGGATGCCGGACCAGGGGCCGAAGCACGGGGCGAACGGCCACCATTGCACGGTTTTCGGCCAGCCTTCCGGCGCCAGCGCTGACCCGGAAGCCCCAGAAGCCCCATCCGGTGGCCAGAAACTAAACTGTCCGGGAGAGAGGGGGGAAGGGGGTGGGGGTGGGGGCATCCCTCCGGGTAGCCGAAGCCATGACCCGGATTCCGCACCAGAGAGTCCACCACCCGCTTCGCCCCGTGGCTGAGAAGCTGCGAATCTCTCCGCCCAAGGAGCTGCCGGCGACCCGGACCGCCGGTCCAAACCCGAGGAGGGATCCCCAGATGCCGCCCATCGTGCGCCCCGCCCTGATCGCGTCGCTGCTCGCCTGGGTCTCGGTCGGGTCGGGGCTCGGCCTGACCCAGGGCGAGACCTCGGTCAAGCTTTCGTCGGCGCCATCGGTCGGGGGAGAGTTCGCCGGGTCGCCGGTCCCGGCCGCGTCCGAGCTCGACCTGGCGGCGATGACGCTGACGCCGGGCGGGCTGGCGACGGCCGGGTTGGAAGGGTACGGACTCTCCTACGCGGCGACCCAGCAACCGGACGCCGAAGCCGCGGTGGTCGCCGGTCTCCTCGGTTCGCCGGAGGAGGAGGTCGCCGCACGACTCCTTGGTGCCGGTCTCGAGGGGGTCTACCTGGCCTCCCTCGACGCCCCACCGCCCGCACCGGATGCTCCGGACACGGCCCCGGGAACCACGGCCGATCGACGGGCGACTCCGGTGGCGGGGACGCCGCCGCCCCGTCAGGTCTACTCCTACGTCTACGACTTCGCCGACGAGAGCGGCGCGGCCGACGCCTTCGCCGCCCTCGAGGCCGCGGTGACCGGCGGCGTGCCGCTGCCGGGGACCATCACGTTCGGCGACGAGTCAGCGCTGACCCGGGCTGTCGGGACGGACCCGACCACCGGCCTGCCGGCGACGACGCTCGACCTCGCCTTCCGCGTCGGCGACCTGGTGGCGACGGTCGCGGTGATCGACTTCGGCCAGCAGCCGCCGACGGTCGACGAGCTGGAAGCATTGGCGGCCCGGCTGGAGACCCGCGTCGTCGCGGCCGAGGCGGGCGAGGCGCCCGGCCTGAGCCGGCTGGCGCTGCGCCTGGAGGGTGATGGCGCCTCGGCGGCCGAGGACCGCTACCTGCTGCTCGGGGGCGAGCCGCTCGTCCGGGCGAACGAGTCCGCCGCCGCGCGGGAGCAACGGATGCGCGCCTACGGCGGCGCGGTCGATGCCTTCTCGGCCTACCAAGCCTTCCCGGCCGGCGGCGCGGGGAGCGGCGACGACCTCTACTTCCAGACCGATCTCCTCCGCTTCGCCGACGCCGCCGCCGCCGCGGCCTACCTGACGAGCGAGCCGGCCCGACTGGCGGGGGGGGCGACGGTCAGCGATTTGGTCGAGCGGCCGATCCCCGCCGGTTTGGGGGTCGAAGCGGCGGTCAGCTACCGCTCGATCCGCGCCAATGGGGAGCCAGCCATCGTCGAGCGGGTCTACGCTCGAGTCGGGGCAGTGGTGGCGCGCGTCTACATGGTCGGTCGGACGGTGCCGTCGGGGGTGGTCGACGCGCTGGCGGCGGCTCAGGTGGCCTGCCTCGAGGCAGGTTCCTGCCCGGCGGTGCCGGCGCCGGAGGAGATCTTCGCGGGGGAGGCGACACCGTCGGTTTGATCCCCGTCCCCCCGCTGTCACCCCCGCCCCACGACCCGATCCCCCAACCCGAATCCTGCCGCAGGCAGCGTTCAGGATTGAGTTGTCCGGACTCCGGTTCGACCCTGAAGTCCGTGCCGGCGGCGAAGGCAGCGGCCGCGAGCTCGACGTCGACCATGTGGTCGACCAGCTCGGGGAAGGCGACCGACGGCGCCCAACCGAGGAGCCGGCGTGCCTTACCGGCGTCGCCGACCAGGGGGATCGGCCCATCCGGGCGCCGGCGGGCGGGGTTGCCAATGACGTGGGCGCGCCAGTCGAGGCCCACCCGGGCGACGGTCTGCTGGCAGAAGTCGCTCACGGTCCGGACCTACCCGGTGGCGACGACGAAGTCAGTCGGCTCGGCGTGGGCCAGGTGGTGGGCGTCGGTCTGGGCGGCGCCGTAGGGGGAGACGGGACGGAGCGGGGTCGGCTCGTCCTGGGGGCGCGGTCGGGCTGGCCGAAGGCCTCGCTGGAAGAGGCGACGACGACCCGTGCCGCGCTGGCAGCGCGGCGGACCGCCTCGAGCAGGCGGGCGATGCCGAGCCCGGTGGCGTCGCCGGTGGCGGCCGGGTCATCCCAGGAGGCGGCGACCGAGGTGCGCGCGGCGAGGTGGTAGAGCCGGTTGGGGCGAGCGGCCGCGACCGCCCGCTCCAAGCGCGGGCCGTCGCCGAGATCGGCCGCGGAGGTTGGGTGGACGAAGGGGAGATCGAGGGGCAGTCCCCCTGAGCGGCTGGAACCCCGCACCGCGACCCCGGCGGCGTGGAGCTGCTGGGCGAGGTCCCAACCATTCTGGCCGGAGACACCCGTGATCAGGGCGCGCGCCATCCAGGCTCCTTGAGTGAATCGGGCGACGGGAGCCGCCCGACGCGGCTCGGTCGCGCCCGGCTCAACGATCCGACCCCAGGGGGTGGAGGAGACCGCGGGCGAGTTCGTCGCCGACGAGGGCGAGGTCGGCCTCGACCATCCGGCGGACCAGCTCCGGGAAATCGACCGTGGGCGACCAGCCGAGGTCGGCCCGGGCGCGGGCGGCGTCGCCGACCAGGAGGTCGACCTCGGCCGGGCGGCGACGGGAGGGGTCGACGACGACGTGGTCTCGCCAGTCGCGGTCGACCAGTCCGAACGCCAGCTCGCAGAAGTCGCCGACGGAGTGAGTCTGGCCGGTGGCGACGACATAGTCGACCGGCGTCTCGCGCTGGAGCATCAGGTGCATGGCGCGGACGTAGTCGGGCGCCCAGCCCCAATCGCGGCGGGCGTCGAGGTTGCCGAGGCGCAGCTCGCGGTCGACGCCGTGCGCGATCCGGGCGACGCCATCGGCGACGCGGCGGGTGACGAAGTCCCGGCTGCGGCGGGGGCTCTCGTGGTTGAAGAGGATGCCGGAGACGGCGTGGAGACCGTAGCTCTCCCGATAGTTGACGGTGATCCAGTGGCCGTAGAGTTTGGAGACGCCGTAGGGGGAGCGGGGATAGAAGGGGGTCCGCTCGTCCTGCGGCACCGCCTGCGCCTGACCGAACATCTCGGACGACGACGCCTGGT
>JBBSNJ010000085.1:0-8468 GCA_038232775.1 Thermomicrobiales bacterium | reverse complement strand
GGCGTCGCCTTCGTCGCCGGCTTCATCCTCGCCGGACCACTCCTGACCCAGATCGCCGCCCAGTCGGGCGTCGGAGAGCAAGGGTTTGACCTGCGGGGTCCGACCGACACGATCACGATCTACATGAAGATCGCGCTCTACATCGCGATCGGGATCGCGATGCCGGTGATCATCTACCAGTTCTTCGGCTTCCTGGCGCCCGGGTTGACGAAGAAGGAGAAGCGGATCCTCTACACATCCTTGCCCTTTATCGCGCTCCTCTTCATCGGCGGCGCTATGTACGGCTTCATGCAGGCAGCGCCGCGGGCACTCGCATTCCTCAAGGCTTTCGGCAGGGATTTCTTCAGCTGGGACATCGACGGCGGGGAGACGATCAACTTCTACCTGACGCTAATGGTCGGGCTCGGGTTGACATTCCAACTGCCGGTGGTGATGTTCCTGCTGGCCAAGCTCAACATCGTCAGCCCGAGGAAGATGCAGACGTACCGCAAGTACGCGCTGCTGGTGATCATCATCGTCTCGGCGATCATCACGCCGACGACCGATCCGATCAGCCTGGCGCTGGTCGCGGTCCCACTCTACGTCCTCTACGAGCTGGGGATCATCATCTCCTACATCTTCGCCCGACCGAAGAAGCCGACGGACCCAACGCCGACCCCGGCGGCGTAGCCCCGGCGAGATCTACTCGGAGCGGCGCGGCAACAGGGGAATGATCGCGGGGCGCACACCTCGGTGCGCGCCCCGCGATCGTTGATGGGACGGCCCGGCCGGAGCGGGTTGGGCATTTCGGTCGACCGCTCATGCCTCGACGGCGGCCATCACCCCTTCGGCGCCGCAGCCGGTGGGTCTCGATGATCCGGGCTGACTCCGGCTGCGATCGCCGGATCGGCGTCGCCCGGCCCTAAAGGGACCGGGCTGAAGCGACGAAGCCCCCTGAAGAGGGCTGGAACCGGAATCCGGTTGCATGGGGACGAGAGACGCTCTCCTCTCCTGCCGCAGCGGGAGAGGGGTCTGGGGTGAGGGCCTCTCTCCGGCGAACCCAACGGATCACCCGGACTCCGTATCAGTCGGGCGGTGGGCGGGTGGCTCCAGGGCATCGGCGGTGTCGGTTCGGACTCCGGATGAGAGCGAAGCTGTCCGGGAGAGCGTCCTCAACCCCTCTCCTGCACGAGGGAGAGCGGACGCGTTCCCGCTCCTGATCGCGGCACGGTTCAACCGGACACGGTATCAGGGCAGACTCCCGACCTCCTCTCGCGGTGCGCGGGAGCGAGGGAGCCCACTCCCCGACCATTGTCCCGACGCTCGGATCAGCCGCTCGACCGGAGGACCGCGGCGACCCCCGCCTCGTCCGCCGGACGGGCGGCGACCGTCCGCTCCTGACGGTAGGTGACCATCCCCGGCCCCGTCCCCTTGATCTTGCGGACGTGGCGCCGGCGCGTGACGTCGACCTCGACGCTGGCGCTGGCGCGGGCCGCGCTGTAGTGGGCGGCGAGGGCGGCGGCGGCCTCGATGGTGGAAGGCTCCTCCTCCCCGCCCGGTTGGCGCCAGCGGACGACGACGTGGGAACCGGGGACGCCGCGGGCGTGGAGCCAGGTGTCGTCGGGACCGGCCAAGTCGAAGGTGACTTGGTCGTTCTGGGCGCCGCTGCGGCCGACGTAGACGGCGTTGCCGGCGGCGTCGAGCAGCGGTCGGGGCCGCTTCGGGTCGGGCCGGCGGCGGGGGCGGTTCGGCGGCGGCGGCGCCCCGGCGTGCGCCTCCCACTCGGCGGCGAGCGCCTCGATCTCGGCGAAGCCGGCCGCCTGCTCCGTCAGCGTCCGCAGTTGGTCGAGGTACGCCAGCTCGGCGGCGACCGCCGCCTCCAGCTCCGGTGCCTGCGCCCCGGCCCCCTGCGCCTTGCGGTAGCGCTCGAAGTAGGCTTGGGCGTTCTCCTTGGCGCCGAGCGCCGAATCGAGCGGCACCGTCGCCCCATCGACCTTCAGCTCGGCGTCGCCGGGGCGGATCTGCCAGAGGTAGGCGTAGATCAGCTCGCCCCACTGGCGCAGCCGATCCGCCTCCGCCGCCTTCGCCCCCTGCTCGCGGATCGCGTGCAGCCGCCGCTCCTGCTTCTGCCGCGCCGTCGCGATCGCCGCTAGCAGCCGCTCCCGGCGCTGGGCGTGGCGCCGCGGTCCCCCGCCCTCCCCCTCCTCGCCGAGGGCCAGCTCGGCGGCGGCCGAGATGGTCGCGACCGGTTCCTCGCGGTGGGTCGCCGCCAGGTAGGCCATGGGCACGGCGGCGAAGGCGACGACCGGGGCGGCGCCCGCGTCCCCCGCCTCCGAAGCCGGGGGGGCTTCCCGGTAGACCCGCGGCGACCAGGCCGAGGTCAGCAGCGGCTCGAGCAGCGCGCGGGTCTCGCGGGCGACGGCGGCCGGGGCGTCCTCCGCCAGCGCGCCGAGCGTCGCCGCCGCGTCGCCGCTGGCCCGGAAGGCGATCTCCCGCGCCATCTGGGGGCTGACCCCGCGCAGGTGGCGGACCAGGACCGACGCCAGCGGCGCGTTCGGCTCCTCGCGCTCGAGGAGAGCGGCGGCGGCGGGGGCGGTCAGGCGCCGCGGGTCGGGTCGCTCCAGCGGCGGGGGCGGCCGGTAGGGGAGCCGCGGCTGGACCGGCCGCACCCGACTCATCGCCGCCGTCACCCGCTTCGCGCTCTCCATCACCGATCCGCCATCATCGACCAGGATCAGGTTCGAGTGTCGACCCATGATCTCGACGGCGAGGTGGACGAAGGTGGCATCGCCCTCCCCCTCTTCCTCGCCCTCGCCTTCGGTCGCGCCGTCCCCGTCTCCCGAAGTCCCGGCCCGGTCGTCCGCGGTCGCCGGCGGGACGTCCCGCCCGTAGCCCGTTGTTAAGCGCTTGGCTATACTGAGCCGCACCAGTCGCTCGAGCGGTGGCTGGTCGACGCCGACGAGGACGCCGCCGCGGGCGTACTTGCGCAGCAGCAGCCCGAACGGCGTGACCAGCTCGGCGTCGAGCGAGGGCATCGCCGCGACCAGTCCGAGCCGGGCCGCCCGGTCGTCGGCGCTGGCGACGAGGTGGTAGCGACGGCCGCCGGCGTAGACCTCGGCCGCGAGCGTCCGCGTGTCGACCAGGCCGATCCGCTGGATGCGGCCGTGGAGCAGCGTCTCGGCCAGCTCGTCGGCGACGGCGGCGATGGTCAGGACGTCGAACACGGGCGCTCCTCAGGGGTCCCGGCCGAGACGCCGGTGGTCTCGGACGGGCGGGGTCGGGTCGGTGAAGCGGACAGCAGGCGGGCGAGCGGCGGGGCGGCGGGGTCGTAACGGTCGAGGGCGGAGCGGTGGCGATGGTGGTGGGCGCGGCCCGGAGCGAGCGAACGGGAGGCGCATTGGGCGGAGGGGCCGAATCCGGCAACGACCAGTTCGGTGAGCACGCCGACGAGGTGATCGGCGACCTGCGGGCGATGCGCCGGCCCCGCCTCTTCATCGTCTCCGGCCCCTCGGGGGTCGGCAAGGACACGGTGATCGAGCGGCTGCGGGGGCGATTTCCCGAGGCCCACTTTACCGTGACGGCGACGACCCGCGCCCGCCGGCCGGGGGAGATCGACGGCGTCCACTACTACTTCCTGGACGAGGGGGATTTCGTCGCCCGCCTGGAGGAGGAAGAGTTCCTCGAGTCGGCGACGGTCTACGGCAACCGCTACGGGGTGCCGCGGACCCCGATCCGCCAAGCCCTGGCCAACGGGCAGGACGTCTTCGTCAAGGTCGATGTTCAGGGGGCGGCCAGCATCCGGGGACTGGTCGAGCACACCATTTCCATTTTCCTGGCGCCGGAGTCGATGGCCGCTCTGCTCCAACGCCTGCTGGCCCGGAAGACGGACGACTACGACGCGGTGATGCAGCGGTTCGGAACGGCGAGCCGCGAGCTCGTCTCCGCCGCCGATTTCGACTACGTGATCTTCAACGAGTCGGAGCGGGTGGAGCACACGCTCGACCAGATCTGCGCCATCGTCGGGGGGGAGCACTGCCGGACGCGGCAGCCGGAGATCCGGGTGTAGCGGGAGTCTCGGGTCAGGCGACGTTGGAGCGGCCACCTGGATCCTGAACCGGCCCTTCCGCGGCACTCGCGTCTTATACGAACTTCGGGGCATGGCTTCGGCCACCTGGAGAGATGCCCTCACCCCGGGCCCCTTTCCCATGCGCGGGAGAGGGGAGCGTGTCCCGCTCCTGGGAGCGGATCAGTTCAACCGAGGTTCGTATAAGCCCTCAACTCCAGCCCCCTTGCCCCTGTCCTGTGCGCGGGAGCGGGAAGGGTTCAGCCGGGTTCGTCCTTAGAGCACGGGGACGCGTTCCCGTGCGGGCACCGCGACTGAGGCGATCCTGCCTGCTATTCGCGAAGCGCTACTCGTCGACGATCCCGGTCCCCTCGACCGGCCCTTCGACCTCCTCGTCGTCCGGCACCGGCCGCAGGGTCGATTTGTCCTCGACGCGGTCGACGAAGAGGATGCCGTCGAGGTGGTCGATCTCGTGCTGGAGGACGCGGGCGACGAAGCCGTGCTCCTTGAGGCGGATCGAACGGTTGTCGAGGTCGAGCGCCTTGACGGTGATCGTCTCCGCCCGTGGCACCTCGCCGATCCAGCCGGGGATGCTCAGGCACCCCTCGACCCCGCAGACGCGACCGTGGGCCTTGACGATCTCCGGGTTGAGCAGGGTGTAGGTGGTGGCCGGGTCCCCCTCCTCGATGTAGTCCTCGGGGACGTGGACCACGATCAGGCGGCGACCGATCCCGACCTGGGGGGCGGCGAGGCCGACGCCGGGCGCCGCCAGCATCGTCTCGTGCATCTCGGCCGCGAGGCGCTTCAGGCTGGCGTCGGCGGCGCGGACCTTGGTCGCCTTCTGGCGCAGCCGCGGGTCCCCTTCCAACACGATTTCCAACGTCGCCATCGTTCGTCTGCTGTCCGTCCCGTATCCACCGAATCTCGCAACGACTGGGACCGCTGGGGCGGCCCGGCCGCGGAAGTATCGTCCAGCGCCGCTGGCCCCACAACCGGCGGCGGGGGCGCCGCAGAAGATCGTCATCCGGGCGACGGCCTCACGGGGGCGAGCTAGGGGCGCGGACCACTCGGGGATCACAACCTCCGAGCTTTGACGACGAACGCGGGTGACGCCGGCAGGGCGGCGGGGTCGGTGGAGGAACGGGCGGGAACGAGCAAACTCTGGGAGGGGTCGGGGCTGAGGACGGAGAGGCCAGCCCGCAGCCATGGCGACTGGGAGCGGGAACGTCGGCTACGCTCCCGCCGAGCAGCGGCGCCTGATTCCCACCAAACTCCTATACCGTCGGCACGCTGTCCCGATTAGGCTTCGGGGTGGCCCCCAAGGTCGGGGGCAGGAGTCGAGCAGATCGGGGCTGGCTGGCCCCCTCACAAGGGGAATCATGATTCGTCGCCGCGTCTCCTCCAGGAACAAAAGCCTTCCGGCGTCGGTAGCGCGGGCGGTCGCCGCCCGGCCTCTGCTGCTCCTCGCCTTCCTGCTGGCGCTCTCGCCGCTGCTGCCGGCCGAGGCGCTGGCCCAACCGCCGGCCGGGTTCGAGGACACGAAGGTCGCCGAGGTCGAACTGCCGACCGCGTTCGCCTTCCTGCCGGACGACTCCATGCTCGTCACGAGTAAGCCGGGGCGCCTCTTGCTGATCGATCCGGCCACCGGCGATCAGGAGGAGGTGCTCGACCTCTCCGATGGCGTCTGCGGCAACTCGGAGCGCGGGCTGTTGGGCGTCGCGGTCGACCCCGACTTCGGGACGGGGAGCGACGATTTCGTCTATCTCTACTACACCGCGATGCGCGGCTCCGACTGTCCAACCACGAAGGCCGGTCCGACCAACCAGACACCGGTCAAGCGCGTCTCGCGGTTCGCGATGACCGGGGACAAGATCGAGCGAGCATCGGAGGAGATCCTGATCGACGGCATCGACTCGCCCCAGGGGAACCACAACGCCGGCGACCTGAAGTTCGGCCCCGACAAGAACCTCTACGTCTCGGTCGGCGACGGTGGCAACGGCGGAACCGCCCGAGACCTCGGCATCCTCAACGGCAAAATCCTGCGCGTCGAACGGGACGGGACGATCCCGGCCGACAACCCGTACGCCAGTCGAGGAGTCCGGTGCGACGAGACCGGGCGAGCCGCCGGGCGGAAGGCGGTCTGCCAGGAGGTGTTCGCCCGCGGCCTGCGCAACCCCTTCCGGATCGCCTTCGACCCCGACGCGGCCGAGCCGAGCTTCTTCATCAACGACGTCGGTGCCAAAGTCTGGGAGGAGGTCGACCGCGGGCGGGCCAGCGCCAACTACGGATGGGACAAGCGGGAGGGTCCGTGCCCGACCGGTGAGTCCCGGCGCTGCGGCAAGAAACCGCGCCGCTTGACCGACCCGATCCACGCCTACAAGCACACGAGCGGCTGCCGCTCGATCACCGGCGGCGCCTTCGTCCCCAACGGAGCTCCGGGATTCGACGCCTACGCCGGCGCGTACCTCTACGCCGACTTCATCTGCAAGGAGATCTTCGCCCTCACCCCCAAGGGGCGCGGCTTCGAGCGGGCGTCGTTCGGTGAGACGGAAATCAAGCCGGTGGCGATGGGCTTCGGCCCGGACGGGGCGCTCTACTACGCGGGGTTCGGGTCGAGCGGCGGGGAGATCCGCAAGATCGCCGTGAACGAGACGTAGGGTGGCGGCGCCTCGGTGCCCGCTCCGGGCTCGGGCGTAGCGAGCACCGTCGCATCCGGGCTTCGGGTGATGAGACCGCCGTACAAAGGTTTCGCCCCCCCGCTGACTCGGGGACCACTCCATCGCTTTACAGAAGACTCGGACCCCGGACACGGCGTGGTTCGGTGGGTCATTGTCGCCCCGTGGGCGACGGGCGCAGCAAGCAGCGCCCCAACAGCTGGTTGCGACCAGTCAGCTTCATGGCAACCCACTCTCGTGTCCGCTTCGACGCCCAGCCGACGGCCGCAGCAAACAGCGCCCCCGGCAGCCGGGCGGACAACGCTTCCAAGAACCGCTCCGACGCGGACCTCAGCTACCGGGTGAATTCTGGTTCCGACGCTCCCGATGGCCGGGGGAGGGGGAGACCGTTCCCCGCGACCCGGCGCGGCGGCGGGTCATCCGAGTCTCGTCTGCCCGAGGTGGACGACGATCCCGGCCGCTTCGCGCAGCACGTAGGAGAACTCGCCACCGCCGCCGGCCCGGATCGGGCTAGAGGCGGCGGGCGCCGCGAAGGGCGTCAACCCGACGTCGCGGGCCATCAGCTTCGAGCGCAGCAGGTGGAAACCGTCGCTGACGAGGAGGACGCGGGAGAGCCCCCGCGACTCGAGCAGGGCGGCGACGCCCTGCATGCTCCCCCAGGTGTCTCGCCCGTCGTTCTCGAGCAGGATCGCTTCCTCCGGCACCCCGGCGGCGACGAGGTAGTCGCGCGCCGCCTCGGCCTCGGTGAAGACGTCGCCCGGGGCCCGGCCGCCGGTCGCCACGATCAGCGGGGCGTAGCCAGCGCGGTAGTCGGCGAGCGCGCGGTCGAGACGAGCCTGGAGCACCTGCCCCGGCCGACCGTTGAACTGGGCCGTGCCGAGGACGACGATCGCGTCGACCGGCCGGGCCTGGTCGATCCGCGCTTGGCGGTAGATCGCCAGCACCAGCCCGCCGCCGATCACCCCTGCCGCGACGGCCGCGAAGACGAGCGCGGTCGTCAGCCAGCGCCAGAGCTCGCCGAAGAGCGAGCGTCGACGCCGCCGCCGGAGGGTGGAGGACGCTCCCGGCGGCGCGGCGGGAGCGCCGGTTCGGGGTCGGGCGGGCTGCACCCCGGCCGGGTCCGCCGCTGGGGGGGGAAGGGGGCGCCGCCGGGTGCCGGCATCGGTGTCCACAGGCATGCGGGGATGATGGCACCCCGGCGCGGCGCGGTTCAAGGCTTGGGGCGGCGGTGCCGCGGTCGGGCGAGCCGGTTCGAGGCGCGGCGGCACCGGGGAGGGACTGCCCGGCCGAAGGCCCATCCGGGGGACATTGCGGTGGAGCTCCCTCGCCTGCCTGCCCGACAGCGGCGCTCCCCTCGGCGCCGGCGGGCAGACGTCGGGAGAGTGATCGATCGTTGCGCGGGCCAAGCCACGTTCGCGACCGCTACGGGCCGGAACGTTCGGGACCGCTACCCGCCTCCGGGCTCCGTCTGCTCGCGGTGGGACTCGACCTCGGGGTCGGCCTTGATGGTCTCGTCCGGCCGGCGCCCCAACTTGCCGGCCTCGACCAGCGTCCCGAGCACGTCGTTGATCACCCGGACGCCGAGCAGGGAGGTGATCTCGCCGACGTCGTAGGGGGGGCAGACCTCGACCAGCTCCATCCCGGCCAGCCCCTCGCGGGTGACCAGGTGGAGCATGCGGAAGGCTTCCCGCGGCAGCAGCCCGCCCGCCTCGGGCGTCCCCGTCCCCGGCGCAAAGCCGGGGTCTATGCAG
>JBBSNJ010000084.1:0-8505 GCA_038232775.1 Thermomicrobiales bacterium | reverse complement strand
TGCCCGCTGGTGACGAAGGTGCAGCGGCTGGCGCAGAAGCTGGTCCGCCAAGGCTACTTCCTGGTCGTCTATGGCGACTCCTACCACCCCGAGGTGCGGAGCGTGATCGGGTGGGCGGGGACGACCAAGGCACTGGCGGCGAAGAAGATCGCCGACCTGCCGTGGAACGCGCCGCGGGGGGCGAGCGGGTCCGGGGTGGTGACGCCGCCGCGGAAGGTGGCGCTGGTCAGCCAGACGACGAAGAACGTCGATGAGCTGATGAAATTCGCCCACGAGTTGCAGGCGATGGTGGTGCCGGAGGGGGGAGAGTTCCGGCTCTGCAACACGATCTGCGAGCCGACGAGTGAGCGGCAGAACGCGCTCAAGCGGTTGGTGGAGCAGGATCAGGTCGATCTGATCCTCGCGATCGGCGGCAAGAAGAGCTCGAACACCGCCCGCTTGGCCGAGGTCGGCAACCGGATGGGCGTCACCTCGTACCATATCGAGCGGCCGGAGGAGATCGACGAGGGCTGGCTGGGTGGGGTCGAGACGATCGGGGTGACGGCCGGCGCCTCGACCCCAGACGACGTGATCGAGGCGGTCGTCGCGGACCTGGCGGGGCGGGGCTACGCGCCGCCCGAGGGGGGAATCCGGGCGGTCGATCCGGACTACGTCCCCGCCTACTGAGACGCCGGGCGCGTCGGGGGCCGCCAACGGGTACCGACGATGGCCGGGACCCCAATCACGAATACGTCATCTGGGGGCTGGCTTCTGCTGCCGGAGAAACGCTCTCACCCCCAGCCCCTCTGCCGAGCGCGGGAGCGGGGAGGGCGTCCATCGAGCGAGAGCGGAACCATTGAACCGGAGTTCGTGTAACCGGTCGCCCGTGGCCGCGGGAACCAAGCGACGAGCACCACGACGACCGCGCCGGGGGCGAAGAATCGGCCCCCCGGCGCGGTTTCGGCGTCTGGCGCGGGGCTGGGGCGCCGCCGCTCGGGGCGGCCGCCGGCCGAGACGGAGGAGCGATCGCATGCCTGTGGTGCGGTCCGTGGTCGAGACGCCGGCGGTGCGGCGGGCGTTTGAACTCGCCTTGGTGCTGCTCCTGGTCGGGGCGCCGGCGATGGCGGCGGTGGCCGCGAGTCGGGCCGAGGGGCGGGGGGGCAACCAAGGGGCGATCACCTTGACGGGGGACGTGGTCGTCTCGAACCCGTTGCTGCAAGAGGCGTTCTCGGAGCCGTTGATCCTGCTCAGCGATCTCTCCAATTTCGTCGCCCGCGACATCGATGGAGAGCCGCCGGCCGGGGCCCAGGTCTCGGCCCGTCTGATCGGGGAGCTGGGATCGGGGGCGACGTTCTCGCTGGCGCTGCCGATCGCGCCGCCGGGGACGCCGCACCGGTTCGGGGCGGCGACCGGGGACGACCAGGGCGAGGGGGTGCGGGTCTTCTCGGTCGAGCTGAATAACAACGTGGTCGGGGAACCGTTCTTCGGACCGTTCGAGGTCGAGCAGGGGTGGGGGACGGCCTACAGCTCGCTGCGGGTCGCGCCGGGGACGTACGAGGTGACCGGGGGGACGGTCGTCGCCTGGGCGGCGACGGCGGGGGCGCCCTTCGCCGCCGGCTTCGGGCCCGACGGGAAGCTCTTCACCGCCGACGACCCGCTGGCGCCGCTGGCGGCGGGCTGGACGGTGGTCGATCTCGACCAGGAGCCTTTCGCTCGGGAGCGGGGCGAGACGGTCGACGTGCCGATCATCGAGGGGGGAGCGGGGCTCAAGGACCTGTCGGGGCTGAGCTACACGGCGGCGTTCGACGCCGTGGTCGGCGAGCTTCGGGTGCGCTACCCATTCACCGAGGAGAAGGGGCTCGACTGGGACGCCTTGGTCGAGGAGTTCCGGCCCCAGGTGGCGGCGGCGGAGGCGGCCGGCGACGGGGCGGCGTTCCGGGCGGCGATGGCCCGCTTCGCGCTCCGCTTCGGCGACGGTCACGTCGCGGTCGCGCCGCAGTGGGCCGACCTGCGGCGGCGCTACGGGGGTGGCGCCGGGCTCGTGCTGGGGCGGACGGACGACGGGACGGTGGTGGCCGGGGCGGTGACCCGCTCGGCGGCGGCGGCGGCGGCGGGGATCGAGCCGGGGGCCGAGATCCTCCGTTGGGGCGGGCAGGGGGTGGCGGCGGCGCTGGCCGCGCAGGAGTTGGTGCGGTCGGCGTCGAGCCCGCACGTGGCCGCGGCGCAGCGGCTCCGGCTGCTGGCGGCGGGGCCGGTCGGGGCGACGGTCGAGGTGGTCTACCGCAACCCAGGCGGCGAGGAGCGGACGGCGCAGCTGGAGCTGGTCGACGACCGGTCGGCGCTGCGGGCCGTTTTCGCGTCGTCGCGGGGAGGTCCGGCCGAGCTGCCGGTGACGGTCGAGGTGCTGCCGTCGGGGATCGGGTACGTGCGGGTGACGACCTTCCTCGCCGACCTGGCGCTGCTGGCGGCGTCGTGGGAGTGGGCGATCGAGCGGCTGGACGAGCTGGGGGTACCGGCGGTCATCGTCGACGTCCGGGGCAACTTGGGGGGGGCGGGGCTGCTGGCGACCTACTTCGCGGGGTCGTTCACGGTCGAGCCGTTCGATCTGGCCGAGTTCCGCTTCGCCGACCCGAGCGGGGAGCTGGTCTTCTCCAGCACGCTCGACGTGAAGCCGACTCCCAGCCAGTGGGAGAAGCCGGTCGCGGTCCTGATCGACGGCGCCTGCGCCAGCGCCTGCGAGATCTTCGCGGCGGCGGTGGCGCGCGATCCGTCCCACCTGATCGTCGGGCAGGAGCCGACGGCCGGGGTGATGGCCTCGATCTTCCCGTGGCGACTGCCGGCGGGAGTGCTGCTGCAGGCGCCGCTCGGTCGGCTGGAGACGGAGGGCGGGGTGTTCCTCGAGGGATCGGGGGTGGCGCCGACGCTGCGGGTGCCGGTGACGGTCGCGAGTTTGACGACCGGCGGTGATCCGGTGCTGGCGGCGGCAGAACGGGCATTGGCCGGAAGGTGACGGAGCGGGCGGCGGCGGCCCGGCCGCCGGTCTGTTGGTCCGGGGTCTTCGTGGAAGCCGGGGTCTCGCTCACGGAGTCCGCTGCCGCGACTCGATCGGAACGGCGAACCGGCGGCGCCGCCGGCGGTTCGGCCAACGTGCTCCGCCGTCGGCTCGTGGGCGATCGCCGGCTTCGCGCTTGGGCCCGGAGCACGAGCCGGCGGGCCGCCGGCTTTGACAGTGCCTTGGGCCTAGGCTATGCTGCGCCATTGCTCCAACGGTGTCCGGATCGATGGTTAGAGTTCGACGCGACCGGCGGGGGCATCTGAGTCCTTCGAGACGGCGCGACTGTGGGCGTTCCCACGAGAGGAGACGAATCATGGCACGGGAGTTCATTGGCGATCTGGTGGCGCAGCTCCAGGCGGGCAAGATCAGCCGTCGGGAGTTCGCGCGGCGGGCGGCCGCGCTCGGTCTTTCGGCCGGATTGATCGGGCAGGCGACGCGGGTCGCCGCAGCGCAGGAGGCATCGCCCGCGGCGTCGCCGGGGGCCGGCGGGCTGATCGGGCGGCAGGACGTCGAGCACCTGACGGACACGAGCGCCGGGACGGTGAAGTTCTATTCGTCGTGGCCGCTGACTGGCGCCTCGGAGCAGATCGGCGGCGACTCGGTCGAGTCGGTGCGGATGGCGATCGAGGACTTCGGGGGCGCGGCCGGCGGGTTCGCGATCGAGTACAACCCGCTCGACGACGGGATCGCCGCCAACAACGGCTCCTGGGACGCGGCGCGGGAGGCCGAGAACGCGACGACGGTCGTCAACGACGAGGACGCGATGGTCTACATCGCGACCTACAACTCGGGCGCGGCCGCGGTCTCGATCCCGATCCTGAACCAGGCGGAGCCCGGCCCGATGGCGATGATCTCGCCGGCCAACACCTATCCGGGGCTGACCAAGGAGTCGCCCTACAACGCCGAAGAGAACGAGCCCGAACAGTACTATCCGGTCGGCCGCCGCAACTACATGCGGGTCGTGCCGGCCGACGATCTCCAGGGGCCGGCCGCCGCCGCCTGGGCCTTCAACAGCAACGGCGCCCGCCGCGCGTACGTGCTCCACGACAACCAGCTCTACGGCAAGGGCGTGGCGACCGCTTTCCGCGACGTCTTCGAGAGCCTCGGGGGCGAGATCCTCGGCTTCGAGGCGTTCGACGCCAACGCGCCCGACTACCAGGCGCTGATGACGTCGGTCGCCAACGCGGGGCCGGACATCCTCTACGTCGGCGCCATCGTCAACCTCAACCCCGGCAAGCTGCTCCAGGACATGCGGTCGGTGATGTCGGTCGACGACGTCACCTTCCTCGGCCCCGACGGGCTGATCAACCAGGCCTTCATCGACGGCGCGGGCGAGGCCGCGGCGGGCGCCTACGTCACCTTCGCCGGGCTGCCGCCGCAGGCGCTGGAGGGGACCGGGGCCGACTGGTACACTCGGATCAAGGAGCGGATCGGGCACGAGCCGGACGCCTACTCGGTCTACGCCTACGAGTGCGCCGTGGTCGCGATCCAGGCCCTGGATGAGGTCCAGGAGAAGGATCGGGTGGCGATCCTCGACGCAATGTTGGGGACCGAGAGCTTCGAAGGTCTGCTCGGCACCTGGGGCTTCCTCGACACCGGGGACACGTCGCTGACGACCGTCAGCGTCAGCGTGATCGAGGACGGCGCGATCGCGTTCCAGGAGAAAATCTCGGCGCCGACGCCGGGGGTCTAGTCCAGGCGCGAGGGGGCAGCGGGCCGGGGTCTTCCCCGCCCGCTGCTCTCGTGTGTCGGGTACCTGGGCGACCGCCGGCGAGCCCGCCGGTTGCGCTGCGGAGCTAAGCGATCCCCGCGACGGGGGATGATCCCCGCGCCGCCAGAGCCGGCGGGTTGTTGAGAGAGCGGATGGACTTCGACGCGAACCTCTTCACGCAGGTGCTGATCATCGGCATCACCTACGGGGCGATGATTGCGCTGATCGCGCTCGGCTACACGCTCGTCTACGGCATCATTGAGTTGATCAACTTCGCCCACGGCGAAGTCTTCATGATGGGCGCCTTCTTCACGATGCAGATCGTCGCCTGGGCGGGGATCACCTCCGACTCGTCGGGGGCGGCGATCCTGGCGATGCTGCTGGTCGCTCTGGTGTTGGCGATGGCCTTCAGCGGCATCCTGAACCTGGTGATCGACCGGGTCGCCTACCGCCGGCTGCGCAACGCCCCCCGGCTGGCGCCGCTGATCGCGGCGATCGGGGTCAGCTTCATCCTGCAGAACCTGGCGATCTACTGGCTCGGCTCAAACCCGGTGACGCCGCCGTCGCTGATCCCGCTCGAGTTCCGCAGCTTCAACATCCTGACCCAGTGGTTCGGGCTCGAGACGCCGCTCCGGATCCGCCTGCTCGATCTGTTCGTGGTCGGGGCCACGCTGCCGATCCTGCTCGGCCTCTCCTGGTTCGTCTTCCGGACTCGGACCGGGGCGGCGATGCGGGCGACGGCGCAGGACCGCGAGGCGGCGGCGCTGATGGGGATCGACGTCAACCGGGCGATCGGGGTCGCCTTCCTGCTCGGCGGGGCGCTGGCCGGGGCGGCCGGGATGATCGCCGTCTACTACCTGAACAGCGGCCGCTTCCAGATGGGGTTCCAGTACGGGCTCTACGCGTTCACGGCCGCGGTTTTGGGGGGGATCGGCAACCTGACCGGGGCCGTGCTCGGCGGGTTCGTGATCGGGATCGTCTGGGCGATGAGCGACGGGTTCATGAAGGAGCTGGTCGGGGGCTGGGGCGCCCAGTGGACGCCGTCGGTCATCTTCGGGCTGCTGGTGCTGGTGATGATCTTCCGGCCGTCGGGTCTGCTGGGTGAGCAGACTCCCGACAAGGTCTAGCGACGGCGCTCGGGCACCGGAAAGGGACGCGGATGGCGACGACCTTCCCGATCGGGGAGACGATGCGGGAACGGCGGGAGCAGCGGGAGGGGCAGCGCCGGTTCCTGGTCGCCGTGCTGGTGGTGGTGGTCGTCGCCCTCTCTCCGTTCGTCGATAGTGCGCTGGGCATCAATCGGTTGGGGTCGTGGATCCCGATCTTCGTCTTCCTCCTGCTGGCGATGGGGCTGAACATCGTCGTCGGCTACGCCGGACTGCTCGACCTCGGGTACGTCGCCTTCTTCGTGATCGGCGCCTACTCCTGTGCCTTCCTGACCTCGCCGAGCAGCATCTTCGTGCGCAACGGCTTGGTGCCGGAGTTCTTACAGGGGTTCTGGCCGGCGATGGCCGTCTCCTGGGCGGTGGCGGCGGTCTTCGGGGTGCTGCTGGGGATCCCGGTGCTGCGCCTGCGGGGCGATTACCTGGCGATCGTCACCCTCGGCTTCGGCGAGATCGTGCCCGACTTCTTCGTCAACGCGGCCGGGCTGACCGGCGGGCCGAACGGGATCGGCCAGATCGCGCGACCGCCGTCGATCCCGTTGCCCGGGGATCGGGCGATCACCTTCGCCACCGGTGACCAACGGAACTGGTTCTGGCTGATCCTGGTCGTTGGCATCTTCTCGCTCTTCCTGATCAGCCGGCTCCACGGGTCGCGGATCGGCCGGGCGTGGGAGGCGATCCGGGAGGACGAGATCGCGGCGACGAGCATGGGCGTCGATCTGGTCAAGACCAAGCTCTGGGCGTTCGCCCTGGGGGCGTCATTCTCGGGCTTCGCGGGGTCGATCTACGCCGGCTACATCACCGTCGTCTACCCCGATCAGTTCCAGTTCTCGGTCTCGGTGATCATCCTGGCGATGGTGATCTTGGGCGGTCTGGGCAACATCTACGGGGTGATCGTCGGCGGCGTCATCATCCAGAGCTTCGACCGCATCTTGGCCGAGGAGCTGAACCGACCGCTGCACTGGCTCGGCGACCGGCTGAACCTGCCGGTGTTGCAGGAACACGACTTGCAGTCGGACCGGTTCCTGATCTTCGGCTTGGCGTTGGTACTGATGATGCTGCTGCGGCCGGCCGGGCTCTTCCCGAACCGGCGGCGCGACGCGGAGCTGGAGCCGGAGAGCGACGACATCGCGACGGCGGAGGATCAGCAGCTCTACGACGTCCGCCGCGAGAACAAGCCGGCGCTGGGGGAACGGGCGTGAGGGCGGCGGAGACCGTCCGGGCGGACCACCGGGGGGACGGGCCGGCGGGGGCGGAGCTCGCCCTCGTGGCGCGCGGGGTGACGAAGCGTTTCGGCGGCTTGGTCGCGGTCGACGGCGTCGACTTGGCGGTGCCGAAGCGGGCGATCGCGGGGGTGATCGGTCCGAACGGGGCCGGCAAGACGACCTTCTTCAACATGGTGGCGGGCATCTACCAGCCGACCGAGGGCGAGATCCTGTTCGAGGGGCGGCGCATCTTCGGCGGCAGCGGCGTGCTCGGCGGCGACGCGCTGCGGCCCGACCAGGTGACGGCGCGGGGGATCGCTCGGACGTTCCAGAACATCCGCCTGTTCGCGAATATGACGGCCTTGGAGAACGTGCTGGTCGGGATGCACACCCGGTTGCGGGCGACCCCGCTGGGGGCAATGCTGCGCTCGCCCACGGTCCGACGGGAGGAGCGGGAGGCGCGGGCCAAGGGGCGGGAGCTGCTCGCCTACGTCGGGTTGACCGGCAAGGACGAGGTCATCGCCAAGAACTTGGCCTATGGCGACCAGCGCCGGCTGGAGATCGCCCGCGCCCTGGCGAGCGCGCCGCGGCTGCTGCTGCTCGACGAGCCGACGGCCGGGATGAACCCCCAGGAGACGGCCCAGTTGACCCGCTTCATCGACGGGATGCGACGCGACCTTGACCTGACGATCCTGCTGATCGAGCACGACATGAAGGTGGTGATGGGCATCTCCGACCAGATCGCGGTACTCGACCACGGGGTCAAGATCGCCGACGGCACCCCGATCGAGGTCCAGCGCGACCCGAAGGTGATCGAGGCCTATCTGGGGAGCGGGGCGGCGGAGCAGGTGGCCGCCAAGGTCCGGGCGCCGGCGGTCCCCGCCGCGGACGAGCGGGGCACGGCCGACGTCGGGCAGCCCGAGCACAGCACGGCGGCCGCCGGTCAGCCGGCCGTCGACGGTGAGGTGCCGATGGCCGAGCGGTCGGTGCCCTCAAGCGGCCCGAGGGGCCGGTAGGGGCGTGGGCTGGTCCGCGCTCGGGGGCCGCGCTGGAGCGCCGGCGGCCCTCACCGACCCGGACCCCGGTGCCGGAGGCGGGAGCGGGACCGCCCGGCGCTCGGTCGTCGCTCGGCGTCCGGGGCGGGTTCGGTCGCGACCGACACTTGGCTCTCCGTCCGACCGCCCGGACGTTGCCCGTGGCCCGAGGGCCGATCGCTGAACGCCGAGGACTCACCTTCCATGCCGATGCTCGAGATTCGCGACCTCAACGCCTACTACGGGCACATTCATGCCTTGAAGGGCGTGTCGCTTGATGTCGAACAGGGCCAGATCGTGACCCTGATCGGGTCCAACGGGGCTGGCAAATCGACCACCCTCAAAACCGTCTCCGGGC
>JBBSNJ010000083.1:0-8645 GCA_038232775.1 Thermomicrobiales bacterium | reverse complement strand
GCGTCTGGCGTCTGGCGTCTGGCGTCTGGCGTCTGACGCCTCGTGAGGAGACCGGCCCCGCATGCGCTGCATCGCCCACCGCGGCGCCTCCGGCTACGCGCCGGAGAACACCCGCGCCGCCTTCGACCTCGCGATCGCGATGGGGGCCGACGCGATCGAGACGGACGTCCGGGTCAGCGTCGACGGCCACCCGGTCCTGTTCCACGACGGGACGGTCGACCGGGTGTCGGACGGGGCCGGTCCGACGGACGACTTCACCCTCGACGAGCTGCGACGGCTCGACCTCGGCTCCTGGTTCGGCGGCGACGTCGCCGGGCAGCGCGTGCTGACGCTCGACGAGGCGCTCGCCGAGTACGCGGCCAAGATCCCCTTCGTTTGGGAGATCAAGGACCCGCGGGCGACCCGGCCGCTGGTCGAGCGGCTGGTCGAGCGGCGGTTGCTCGACCGGGCGGAGGTGACCTCCTTCTGGTGGTACCCGCTGCTCGAGGCGAAAGCGCTCTGCCCCGACCCGGCGCTGCGGCTCGGCTTCCTGACGCCGGGGTTCGAGGCCGACACGGTCGAGCGGGCCGTCCGCCGCGGCTTCGCCCAGATCTGCCCCCACGTCGACCGGTTGACGGCGGCGCGGATCGGGGCGGCGGCGGCGCGCGGCTTGGAGGTCCGGGCCTGGGGGATCGACGGGCGGCACCAGGTCGAGCGCCTCTTCGAGACCGGGGCCGACGGCGCGACGGTGAACTGGCCCGATTGGATCATCGACGCTGGGGCGCGCCTGTAGCGGCCGCACCGGAGCCAGCAACCGGCCCGGACCTCCGCCCCGCCAGCCGCCCGGACGGTCATGCGGCCGCCGCGATCCCCTGGATTGCCGGCGAAGACCCGCCGGTGCCGGCCGAAACCGAAACGGTCCGGAGGAGAGGGGGCTGGGGATGAGGGCTTCTGCCGGGGAAGCGGAAGCGCACACCTGGACTCCGGGTCAGCTCTTCTTCCCCTGACTCCCGCGACGCTTCGCTTTCTGACGCTGAGCGTTGTCGCCGCCGCCCTTGGTGTCTCTCGCGCTGGATTCTGCCTTGGTCGCGGCCGCGTCGGTGGCGGTTCCGGTGCGGGCGACGCGGGCGCCGTTCCCGCGTCGCGCGACATCGCGGCCGCGGTCTTGGCGGGCGGACCGGTCGCCGCCGCGGGAGCGCGGCGCGGCGGTCTGGGCCGACGAGGTGCGATCCCCGCCACCGTTCCCGGCGCGGGCGTCGCTCCCGTCGCCGCCGACCACCTCGCGGTTGTTGTCACCGCCGCTCTCGTCGACGACCTCGCGGCCCCCGTCGCGATTGATGCTGATCCGGACCTGCTCGGCGATCGCTTCGCCGCGGACGGTCCGCGTGCCGTCGGAGCCGGCGGGAACCGTCGCGCTCGGCCGCTCGCTGGCGCCCCCTGGCGCCGCGCCCGCCTCACCGAGCGGTCGGAAGCCGACGACGACGGACGGGTCGCCGCAGCCGGAGCCGGCGTAGGCGCGCCCCGCCTGAGCCAGGACCCGGCATTGGGAGGCCGCGGCGCGGTCGGCGCCGCTCACCGCCGTCCCCCCGCTTCGGCCGCCCTCGGAGCGCCCGGAGCCACCAGAGCTGCTTTCGTCCCCGCTGCCGCCGGAGCTCCCGTCGCCCGAGCCACTGGAGCGATTTCCACCGCCGCCACCGCCACCGCCACCGCCACCGCCGTCCCCGCCCCCGCCGCCGTTCGAGTTCCCGCCGCCGCCGCCGCCCCCACCGCCCCCACCGCCCCCGGAGTCTCTGGAGCTGTCATCGCCGCCGCTGCCACTGTCACCGCCGCGACCGCCGCCGGAGCCCCTGGTGCTGTCGCCACCATCGTCGCCACCCCCGGAGCCGCCGCCCCCACCGCCGCCGCCGCCGCCGCCGCCCCCCCCGGACCCCCCGGAGCCCCCGGAGCCCCCGTCCGCGGTGTCGCCGCCGTCACGCCCCTCTCCGACCCCGGAGCCCCCGGCGCTGGGATCGCGGCGGCCTGCGGAGCCGCCACCCCCACCGCCGCCATCACCGCCGCTGCTCGCGCCGCTGGCGGCGGAGTTCCGGCCCCCGTTGCCGCCCCCTCCACCCCCGGAGCCGGCTCCGCTGGTCTGGCCGCGGCCCGCGCCGCTGGGTCGGGCGGCGGTGGGCTTCGCCGCCGGGGAGCCGTCGAGCGGCTCGTCCGCGGCGACGATGGCGTGCGCGGGACCGCCGGCGTCCAACCCTTCCTCGTCCCCCGGCGCGACGAGGCGCGGGGGCGCCGGCGCGTCGAGCAGCTCCTCGTCGAGGACGTCGCCGAGCGCTCGCTCGGACGGACCCTGGTCGAGCGTCTCCCCTTCGGCGACCGCGGCGCCGGGCCCGCCCGGGTCGAGGGCTTCGCCGTCGAGGGGCGTGAGCGGACCGCCGACCGGCGCCGCGCTCCCTAGCCCCCCGTCGCCCGGCTCGGGGTCGTCGACCTCGCGGTTTGATGGACCGGCGTCCCCGGACTCGATGTCGGAGCGTGGTCCGCCCGCGTCGCCTGACTCGGAATCGTCAGTCTCGTCGGCCGACGGCCGGCCGCTGTCGCCCAACTCCGGATCGGCCACGAGGTCGAGCTCGAAGCGGTCGTCGGGACCGGCCAGATCGTCGGCTAGCCCGATCGCGCCGGCCGCTCCCTGGACGGCCCGACCGACGGGGTTGCCGACGTCGACCGCGACCGAGAGCGGCGCCCCGCCGAGCAGGAGGGCGACCAGGGTCGAGATCAGTTGGAGGAGATCGCGCAAGCTCGCCATACCCAAGTATTCGCAGGTTTTGGTCTGTCGTGCCATGCACGTGACATAATCGATCACATCTCCGACTCGGGGAGGTGGTCGCTGACCGTCTCACCGCTCCCGAGGCCGGGGCGGAGCCGCCGGCATCGCTGGTGCGGTGGTTGGGGGGAGACCGCTCGTTCGCTCGCAAGCGCCGACGGTTGCTCGCTCGGTGTCTCGCCAAAACGGAACTCACGGCGTGAAGAGGGGGATGCAATGAAGACCCTGCCGCAGCTCAATCAGTTCGAGACCTACTTGGTCCACGAGTTCGTCGAGGACTACGAAGACGGGATCATGTCGCGGCGCGATCTGGTTTCCCGCGTGCTCCACATCACGGGCGGGGTCGCGGCCGCGGCCGGGCTCCTCTCGACGCTCGGCGTTAGCTCCCTCTCGGCGGCGCAGGACGCCACCCCGCCGCCGCAGCCCACCCCGAGCGGGCCGCGATCCTCCGTCTCGGTCCCCGCCGACGACCCTGGGGTGTCGGTCGAGGAGATCACGTTCCCGGCCGAGGACGGCGAGACGCTGATGGCCTACCAGGTCGTCCCCAGCGGGGCGGACGGGACGCCGGCGGCCGGCGGGATGGCCACCCCGGCGGGGGAGACCTCGACGACGGTCGTCGGCGAGGCGCCGCTGCCGCTGGTCCTGGTCTGCCACGAGAACCGGGGGTTGACGGACCACATCCGCGACGTGACCCGCCGCTGGGCGACCCAGGGCTACGTCGCCTGCGCCGTCGATCTCCTCAGCCGCGAGGGGGGGACGGCCGCGGTGGCCGACCCATCGAGCATCCCGGCCCTCCTCTCCGAGACCGACCCGGCCAGCCACGTCGCGGACTTCCGGGCCGCGATCGCCCACTACGCCTCGCGGCCGCTGGCCGACACCGAGCGGGTCGGGATGAACGGTTTCTGCTTCGGCGGCGGCGTCACCTGGCGGGCCGCGACCGAGCTGGCGGACCTAAAGGCCGCGGCCCCGTTCTACGGTCCGCCGCCGCCGCTCGAGGCCGTGTCGCAGATCCAGGCCGCGGTCCTCGGCGTCTACTCGGACGATCCCGACGACTTCGCGAACCGGGGGCGCGAGGAGCTGCGGCAGGCGCTCGCGGACGCCAACGTCACCTTCGAGATCAACGTCTACCCCAACACCCAGCACGCCTTCCACAACGACACCAGCGCCCGCTGGAACGAGGAGCAGGCGCTGGCGGCGTGGATCGACACGGTCGGCTGGTTCGCGCGGTACGTGAAGGGGGCGTAGGCTGCCGGGTGGGGGAGTCGGGGAGTCGAGGACCGAGAACTCAAGACGTCCCCGGGGACTGGGGGCGACGGTCGGGTGGTGGAGCGAGCCTCGGTGGGGATCGGGCGCCGTGTGTCGGGCGACGCTCCGGGTCGCGGCGCCGGTTCTGAGGGCGATTGGGGGAGGAGTCGGCCTTCCGCCGGGGCCGCCATCCCCGCTCCCCACGGTCGGCGGTCGCATCGGTGACGGCGGCGTTTTCCTGCGCTGGCCAGGCTACAGACTTTCGATGATTGGTTCCGCTCCTACCAAATCCGGGTGAACGCGTCCGGATGTCGCCAGAAGCCCTCACCCCTGGCCCCCTTCCCCCTGTCCCGTGCGCGGGAGCGTGGAGCCGGCCCAGCGTCCGAGAGTGGCACTGTTCAACCAGATATCGCATTTGCGGAGACAGGCCCTCCCCTCGGGCCCGACTCCCGGGCGCGGGAGAGGGGAGGACCTCCTGCTTCCAATACCGGACTGGTTCCGTCGGACTCCGTCCGCGTCGTGCGGCATGGCGACGTCGGGCGAGGAGGCCGCGGTGGTGCGGCGGGGACGGCCCCGTCTCCTCCCTCGATCATCCCCCGGACGTCCCCGGCGTCTTCACAGCCGATTCACGAGCGCGGCCTATCGTAGGAGACAGCGATGGGATGGAGCCCGTCGGTGGCGACGAAAGGGGCGAGACGTGAACGGCGACGGCGGCGGCAAGAAGCTGCTCTTCATCGGCGGGGCGGTGCTGCTCGGCATCGCGATCGTGAACAATGCCTACCGGGCCGGGCTTCAGACCGGGCTGGTCGGCAGCGGCAGGCTGCGGGGGGACGAGTTCGATGGCTGGGGGTATATCCCCTTCCCGCCCTTCCCCTTGATCCTGATCGGGGGCCTCCTCTTCCTCGCCTACCGGCGGGGCGTCTTCTGGCCGCGGGGCGGGCACCGGGGCGGCAACGGTCAGTGGCCGGGCCGCTTCGACCGGGCGGTCGGCCCCGGCGGCGGGCCGCCGCCGCGCTTCCTGATGGAGTGGCACCGCCGGCTGCACGAGGCGGAGCGGCAGCAGTTGGCGGAGGCCCGGCGCCCGGCGAACGGCGGCGCGGCCCCGACGCCGGACCGGGGACGGTCGGCGGAGGACGCTCCCGAACCGGTCGTCGGTTCGGAGGTGACGAAGGTCTGATCCGGACTCTCGGTGATCGCGGCCGCTTCCCGGAGAGAAGCCCTCACCCCGGCCTCTCTCCTGGGCGCGGGAGCGGGGAGACGTTCCCGCTCCCGACAGCGGTATGGTGCAACCGGATGCCGTGTGACACGGACTTCGTCTGAAGGGCGGGTTGGGAGATCCCCCTCTCCCGCCCCGTCCCGAGGAACCGAGGGAGAGCGCGGGTCGGGAGTCCGGCCCGGAGCGGGGCCGAAGGAACCCACCCTGAGCGGAGCCAAAGGGTTGAGGGCCGGCGCCGCAGCACCAGCGACCAGCCGAAAGCCGTCCCAGCTCTGTCTGGGCGACAATCATTCCGGGTTGGTGGGAGGAGCCGCCGAGCGGTGGGGGCACCCGACGGCGGTGGTATGGTGGCGGCGGGCTGATCGAGGCCGCGAGTCCTCGCCGCCTCGCCCGCCGGGGCCGGCCGGCCGAACCTCGGCCGCGCGCGGACTGGGCGCTGCTCGCGGGGTCTGGCCGTGGTGGGCGCGGGCGCGCCCGAGGATCTGAGCGATGAAGACGATTCTGGTCGTCGAGGACGAGGGCGCGATCGCCCGCCTGATCCGCGACTATCTGGTCGGTGCCGGCTTCGAGGTCGCGCTGGCCGGGGACGGAGACGCGGCGCTGGCGGTCTTCCGGGAGCGCCGGCCGGACCTGGTCGTGCTCGATCTCGGGCTGCCGGGGCGGGACGGGCTCGACGTGACGCGGGAGCTGCGGCGCCGCTCCGACGTGCCGATCATCGTCGTCACGGCGCGCGGCGAAGAGACCGACCGGATCGTCGGTCTCGAGCTCGGCGCCGACGACTACGTGGTCAAGCCGTTCAGCCCGAAGGAGCTGGTGGCGCGGGTCCGGGCCGTCTTCCGCCGGGTCGAGGCCAAGCAGGGCCAGGGGGCCGGGGCGGGGACCGAGCCGGAGACGATCCGGGTCGCCGACGTCGAGATCGACCTGCCGCGGATGCGGGTCACCGTCGGCCAGCGTTCGGTCGAGCTGACGGCGACCGAGTTCGGGCTGCTGGCGGCGATGGCGCGGGAGCCCGGGCGGGTCTTCACCCGCGGCCAGCTCCTGGACGCGGTCCACGGCGTCGCCTTCGAGTCGTACGAGCGGGCGATCGACGCCCACGTCAAGAACATCCGCCGCAAGCTGGAGCCGACCCCGAGCGCGCCCCGCTACCTGCAAACGGTCTACGGGGTGGGGTATCGGTTCGCGGAAGGGTAGGGACGGCAGACGGCAGACGCTAAGCGACGTGCATCGGGCAACTGGCGTCTGGCGTCTGGCAAGCGGGGCGTTCGGTGGAGGTGGCACGGTGCGGGGTTGGGCGCGGTGAGGCGGGACGGGCCGGAACGGGGGGGCGCGCGGCGGGAGCCGCGGAACTCCCGGCCGGACCAGCCGCCGGCCTGGTGGCCGGAGGGGGAAGGCTGGCCGCCGCCGAAGCGCCGCGACGTGCGCCACCGGTTCCTGCGGCGGGTCGGCTGCTTCTTTGGGCTGGTCGTCGGGTTGATGCTGGCGGCCAGCGCGCTCGGCGCCATCTTCGGCGACGGCCGGGGCGGGGGAGGGTCCGAGCCGCCGTTCGGCCTCGTCGGCGTCATGCTGCTCCTGTTCGGGGTCTTCGTCGTCGGGCGCACGATCCGGCGGACGGCGGCGCCGATCGGCGACGTGATGGCGGCGGCCGATCGGGTCGCCGGCGGCGACTACGCGGTCCGGGTCGAGGCCCGGACCGACGGCGAGGTCGGGCGGCTGGTCGACTCCTTCAACGCGATGACGACCCGGTTGCAGGCGACCGAGGCTCAGCGGCGCAACCTGCTGGCCGACGTCGCCCACGAGCTGCGGACCCCCCTCTCCGTGATCCAGGGCAACGTCGAGGGGCTGCTCGACGGCGTCTACGGGCGCGACGACGAGCGGCTGGAGACGCTGCTCGAAGAGACGACCGTCATGAGCCGCCTGCTCGAAGACCTGCGGACCCTGTCGCTGGCCGAGGCCGGGGCGCTCCCCCACCACCGGGAGGGCGGCGACCCGGCGGCGGTGGGCGGGGACGTGGGGGCCGCCGAAACGCCCCGGGCGGCGGCGGTGGGGGTCGAGCTGCGG
The DNA here is from genome assembly GCA_038232775.1 of Thermomicrobiales bacterium. Taxonomy (GTDB): domain Bacteria; phylum Chloroflexota; class Chloroflexia; order Thermomicrobiales; family UBA6265; genus JBBSNJ01. The sequence goes on along the minus strand of JBBSNJ010000083.1, from coordinate 1,338 downwards.
GGGGTGCGGGAGCGGCCGGCGCCGCCGGAGATCGAGGTCGACCCGGTGCGGCTGCGGCAGGTGCTCGAGAACCTGGTCTCGAACGCCCTGCGCCACACCCCGGCCGGCGGCTGTGTCCGGGTCGAGGCACTGGCGCGGCCGGGGGCGGTCGCCTTCGCCGTGGTCGATACCGGTCGCGGCATCGCCCAAGACCAACTGCCCCACATCTTCGACCGGTTCTGGAAGTCGGCCGACTCCGGCGGCAGCGGCCTCGGGCTGGCGATCGCGAAGAGCCTGGTCGAGGCCCACGGCGGCGTGATCACCGCCGAGAGCCAGCCGGGGCGGGGGACGGCGATGCGCTTCACCGTGCCGACCGGGGGCGGGCCTGGGTTGGCGCGAGCCATCTCGCCGCTCCCTCAACCCGTCCGGATCAAGATCTCGTAGTCGGACCACCCGCGACGGCGCCGGGAGCCGGGGCCGGCGACGACGGGGCGGCGCCCAGTTCGCTGCGCAGGAGATCGCACACGGCCCGCCAGCGGCGATCGACCGTGCGCCGGGTGAGGCCGAGGCGGCGGCCGATCGCCGCCGGCGGGTGGCCATCGCGGACGCGGAGGAGGAGGAGATCGCCGTCGGGCGGCGGCAGCGCGGCGGCGACCAGCTCCAGCCGGACCAGGGCTTCCTCGGCGGCGGCCGAGCCGTCGACGAGGAGGTCGGCGCGGGCGGACAGCAGGGGAGCGTGGCGGCGGTGGGGCGCGGCCAGGCGGCGCCAGGCGGTCCGGATGCGCCAGGGGAGGTGGGCGAGCAGGTAGGGGCCGACCGGTCCCTCGCCGGGCCAGGCGGCGAGGAGGTCGACGAGAGCCAGGTAGCTCTCCTGCGCCAGGTCGTCCAACTCCCAGGGGCGGCCGTCGCGGCGGGGGTCGGCGCTCGACCAAGCGAGACCGCGGCAGCGGCCGAGCATGGCGTCGATCTTGGGGCCGAGGGCGGCGTAGAGGGCGTCGCGGGCCGCGCGGTCGCCGGCACGGGCGGCGTGGGCGAGCAGCGCCAGGCGGCGCTCCACCTCCGGCGTCAGGGGATCGTCGGCGGCCATGATCGGGAGGAGCGGTGACGCGCCGGCGCCGTGGGGCGGGGGCGCCGCGGTCGGCGCCGTCGGGCGAGTGGCTTCGGTCGGGTTCGCGAGGAGCCGCAGGTCGGGAACCGGGGCGTCGGCGGTGCCAGCGGGCGGCGTGGCGGCGGGGAAGAGGGGGATCGGTTCGCGGTCGAGCACCGGGAGTCTCCTTCTGGCCGGACCGACGGGTGGGTCCGGGCCGTGGCGGCGATCCGAACGGGCCGGGAGGTGGTCCGGCCGGGCGCTTCGGCGCT
>JBBSNJ010000082.1:0-8665 GCA_038232775.1 Thermomicrobiales bacterium | reverse complement strand
GACGAGGCGCAGCGCGCCGAGCTGCGCGGCCTGGTCCGGCTCGGGCACCGCCCCCGCCCGGATGCTGACCCGCGCCCGCGTGCTGCTCAAGGCCGACCACGGCGAGGGGGGGGCCGGCTGGTCGGACGCCGCCATCGCCGGCGCCCTCGACGTCCACCCGGCCACGGTGCAGCGCATCCGCGGGCAGTTCGTGGCGGAGGGCCTGGAGCCGACGCTGGCGCGCAAGCGCCCGGACCGGGTGTACGAGCGCCGGCTGGACGGGCGGCGGGAGGCCCACCTGGTCGCCCTCGCCTGCGGCGAGCCCCCGGCTGGCCACGCGCGGTGGAGCCTGCGCCTCCTGGCGGACGAACTGGTCCGGCTCGAGGTGGTGGCGGCCGTCTCCCACGAGACGGTCCGGCGCACCTCAAAGCCAACGACCTCAAGCCCCACTTGAGCGAGCAGTGGTGCCTGGCGCCGACCGCCGACCCCGCCTTCGTCTGGCAGATGGAGGACGTGCTCGACGTTTACGAGCGGCCCTACGACCCGGCCCGCCCCGTGGTCTGCCTCGACGAGACCAGCCGCCAGCTCCTGGCCGCCGCCCGGCCGCCGCTGCCGCTGGCCCCGGGGCGGCCCGCCCGCCGCGACCCGGAGTCCGTCCGCGGCGGGGTGGCCAACGTCTTCCTGGCCACCGAGCCGCTGCGCGGCTGGCGGGACGCCTCGGCGACCGAGCAGCGGACCCGCCTCGACTTCGCGGCCCGCGTCAAGCGTCTGGTCGACGTCGACTACCCCGAGGCCGAGACGATCGTCCTCGTCCTGGACCAGCTCAACACCCACAGCCCCGCCTCGCTCTACGCGGCCTTCCCGCCGGCGGAGGCCAAGCGCCTCGTCGACAAGCTGAAGATCCACCACACGCCCAAGCACGGCTCCTGGCTCAACGTCGCCGAGCTGGAGCTGGCCGTATGCCAGCGCCAGTGCCTGCGGCGCCGGTTCGGCGACCGCGTCGCGCTGGGGGCCGAGGTCGCGGCCTGGGCCGCCCGCCGCAACGCCGCCGGCGCGGCGGTCGACTGGCAGTTCACCACCGCCGACGCCCGCACCAAGCTCAGGCGCCTCTACCCGGCGATTCACGAATGACGCACCACTAGGAGGGGATGGTGGAGCCCTGATGGGATCGTCTCAGGCTGAAGGATCGAATACCCTCCGAGGCAAACGGCTCCACCGAGAGATGGAGCGCCGGGTAATACCACAGTACCAGCAGCATTTCTACGAGGACGCGATTATCAACGCCTACAAAGTGCTCGAAGCGCGATTGAGAGAAGCCACGGGTCAAACCGCGGACACGGGCACGAGGCTGGTGGACCTAGCGTTCAGCCCGACTACTGGTAATCTGAACGAACCCGAGGCGGCCAAATCGGACCTGGAGGCCCGGCACGCCCTCATCCGCGGTGCCTTCCTGGCCTACCGCAACCCACCGGCCCATCGGTTCACCGATCCAGACGCAGACCAGGCGTTCGACGCCATCGTGCTCGCGAATCGCTTGCTCTTGATGATTGAGGAGGCGGAGTGGCGACGCTCGGGGAGGAGGGGTGCCCCCCCTTCAGCCAGGCGGCGGACGGACCTGACCACCGGTCCGGTCCCCGTGCAGCTTGACGCCGACGGCGACGGGGAGGACGAGCTGATCGTGCCAACGCGCCAGCGAAACCCCTCGCCCGACGATCCGATCAGGTGGAGTGGACCGGAGCCGTTCGAAGTGTACGAGTTCGAGGTCGATGGGCTGCGGCGGGTCGAGGTCGAGGCCGTCAGCGGCGGCCAGGAGCTGATGTGGCTGCTGCTGGAGCTGTCGCTGGTGGACGTCGATGGCGACGGACGGGCCGAACTTGCGTGCGCAATGGACGGCGGAGGTCCGTGGTCCGCCCTCCTACTTTATAAGTACCGGGACGGACGCTACGAGGCGCTCAGGGGTGTCAACCCCAACACGGAAGAGCCGACGATCACGCACTTCATGGAAGCCTGGGTTGTCGACGTCGACGGAGACGGTCTTCCGGAAGTTGTGGGCGAGCCGTGGGGCTTCATTCCCCCCGAGCAGCTTCGGATGCTGCTACCATATGGGACTACCCCCGAGGGTGGAGGGGGTGGGCGGGTGCGCTACGTCTGGAAATGGGAGCCGTCGCTCGGGTACTTTGCCGTTGTCTCCCGCCATCTGATGTACCTCGGTCCTCGGGGATTGCCAGCTGAATCGTGGGAGGAGATACACGGTCGTGTGGGACTACCGCCCCGAGGGTAAGAAAGATCGCCCGTGTCCCGTCCCACCTCTACCGAATGCCCAGGGAGTAGCTGCTGGCCCAGACCGAGCAGCCCTACCCGCCACGGGCGACCTCCGTCAGGAGGGCACTTGCTCCTATCCGAATTCCCAGTCTCTTCGATCGGCTTCCGGTTGCTGGCGACTCCGACAGCCCGCGCCTCGATAGCATAGGTTTGCGCGGGCGCCGGTTCGCCCCGGTCGTTGCGGTGTACCTTTCCGATTCGGCCGGCGGTGCCGGTCGCCGCGCCGGATCGACGGAGGAGACCGCCCCGTGTCGTCAGCCAGGACCGAGAGCGAGGACGCCGCGGGGATCGACCCCTACCTGGCCGCCCGCGCGGCGACGACCCCCGTCTGGCCCGCGGCCGACCGGCTCGCCTTCCTCTGGGACGCCAGCGGCGTGCCCCAGCTCTGGACGGTCGAGGTCGACGCGGCGGGGGCGCCGCCCCGCCCCCTGACCAGCTTCCCCGATCAAGTCGGCGCCCTGGCCGCCGCGCCGGCCGGGGGACGGCTCGTCTTCGGCATGGACCGGGGCGGCGACGAGCGGCACCAACTCTGGACCGTCGCGCCCGAGGCGGAGCCCCGCCCCCTGACCGCCGACCCGGCCGCGATTCACGCCTTCGGCGCCTGCTCGCCCGACGGCCGCCGCTTCGCCTTCGCCCACAACGCCCGCGATCAACGCGTCTTCGACGTCGCGACCATCGACCTCGACGACCCCTCCGCCGAGCCGGTCGCCGTGGCCGCGACCGACGAGTTGCTCACGCCGCTCGCCTGGTCGCCGGACGGGGAATGGCTGCTGGTCCGGCGCCAGAACAGCAACCTCGACCACGACCTCTTCCTCGTCCCGCTCGGGGGCGGCGAGCGGGTCCACCTGACGCCCCACGCGGGCGAGGCGTCGATCACGGCCGCCGCCTTCGACCCCGCCGGCGGGGCCGTCTGGGCCGCCTCCAACCAGGACCGGGACTTCGCGGCGCTGGTCCGGATCGATCTGGGCAGCCGGGAGCCGACGGCCGTCGCGGCGCCGGGGTGGGACGTCGAGGCGCTGGCGGTCGCCCCAAGTGGGGAGCGCCTCGCCTACGCCGTCAACGAGGACGGCGCCTCCCGCCTGGTCGTGCGCGAGCTGGCGGAGGGCGGCGAGCGGCCGGTCACCGGTCTGCCGCCGGGGGTCGCCGAAGGGCTCGCCTGGTCGCCCGACGGCGCGCGGCTGGCGTTCTCGTGGAGCGGCGCCCGCGAGCCCGGCGCGATCTGGCTCTGCGGCCGCGACGGCGCCGCCCGCCGGGTGACGCCCCCCGACCTGGCCGGCCTCGACCCGGCCGGGCTGCGGGCGCCGGAGACGGTCCGCTACCCGACCTTCGACGGGCGGCAGAACCCGGCCTTCTGGTACCGACCGGCGGGGGACGGCCCCTGGCCGGTCGTGGTCGACGTCCACGGCGGGCCGGAGAGCCAGCGCCGGCCGAACTGGGCGCCGATGACGCAGTTCCTGCTCGCCCGCGGCTACGCCGTGCTGGCGCCGAACGTGCGCGGCAGCACCGGCTACGGCAAGGCCTACTGCCACCTCGACGACGTCGAGCGGCGGCCGGACGCCGTCGCCGATCTGGCGGCCGCCGCCGACTGGCTCGGCGGCCGGCCGGAGGTGACTCCCGGTCGGGTCGCGATCATGGGCCAGAGCTACGGCGGGTTCATGGTCCTGGCGGCGCTGACCACCCAGCCGGAGCGGTGGGCGGCGGGGGTCGACGTCGTCGGCATCGCCGACTTCGCGACCTTCCTGGCCCGGACCGGCCCCTGGCGGCACCGCACCCGCGCCGCCGAGTACGGCGACCCGGTGCGGGACGCGGCGACGCTGCGGGCGATCTCGCCGCTGCATCGGGCCGACCGGGTCGCGGCCCCGCTGCTGGTGATCCACGGCCGCAACGACCCCCGCGTCCCGCTGGCCGAGGCGGAGCAGATCGTCGCCGCACTCGATGCCCGCGGGCGGGACGTCGAGCTGCTCGTCTTCGCCGACGAGGGGCACGGCCTGGTCAAGCGGCCGAACCGGGTCGCCGGCTACGGCGCCGTCGCCCGCTTCCTCGACCGGACGGTCGGCCGCCGCTAGAGGGTTTTCCCATATTGGGGCGAAAGGCGATACCAATTTGAAGCTTAGGAAGAAGGACAAGGTAGTATAGGAGTGGAGGCCAATCAAGGAGTGAGTAGGTTGACGGGGATCCTGCAATGAGGATAGGACTTCCCCTGGTTCAAGCCTCAATCAAGCGGAGATCAGTCTCTGTTGTTGCAAGGATTCAGCCTTGGGATGGCCACGCCGCGGCGAGGAGATAAGAGGCGGACCATCTTCGATGATGCCAATTGCTTCGCCATAAAGTGTAAAATTTGGAATCTCTAGCGGCATAACCTGTCGGAGCGAGTGGCGGTCCTCGCTAAGCAGGCTGCTCCTGAGCTCCATCAAGAGTCTTCCAAGGACATTTTGGCCCAGGAGGATATGCTCCCCGGTGGGTTTCGCGCCCCAGAACGTGTCTCTGGCGGACTCCTCCACGATGGGACGTTGTTCGGTCGACAAGAGGAGACGCCCGAATACCTCCCAGTTCTGGGACAGCTTCACCCTCAGGACCCATCGCATCACCTCCACGCGCACGGCATCCCAGTCGGGTCGTGAGTTGCCGCGGTGAGGTTTGCCAACCATCTTCGCGGCCATCGGGCTAGCCTGAGCGACGATGAGGCGCTGAAGATCTGGTCGGTGCGGAAATCGACACGCCTGGTACAGAGCTTCTACTGTGCGGAGATGGACACCAGCGACATTGACCGGAAAGTCTCGAGCCATGTTCGATAACCCCCCGAATTCTTCATTCGTCTTTCGAAATACAGCGCTCGTGGCTCGGTCGTACTCTCGATTGGCGTTGGGTGTTTCTCGTCTGTTCATGGTGCCCAACCTGGAACGGAACGCCGGACGCCCTCGGCTAAACTCCCTTCTCGTCGCGGGAAGAGAGGATACCATTGATTGAGGGGATACCCCTTGCTGCTTCCTCCCCACCCACCCCGACCGGCATCACCTGGCCGGAGCCGAGCCGGGCGTCCTTGACGTGGACGTAGGCGAGGAAGGGGCGCAGCGCAGCGTAGCCGCCGGTGAAGGGGCGGACGCCGCACTGGACGAAGTTGGCCGCATCCCAGACGGCCCGCAGCTTGGGGGAGTCGATCGCCGCCAGCAGGTCGCGGCAGCGGGCCGGGACGTCGCCGTAGATCCCCCGCTCGTTCTCGTGCAGCAGCGTCACGGGCGCCCCCTCCGCCTCCTGGACCAGCCGCGCCAGGCGGTCGAGGACCGGGCCGCGGTGCCGGCCCGGGTCGTCGCCCGGCGGCAGGTAGAAGGAGAAGACGCGGACGTAGGGGGCGCCGAGCCGGGCGGCGAGGTCGAGCGCCCGCCGCAGCGCCTCCAGTTGGGGGGCGAGGTCGTCGCCGATCCCGATCTTGCCGATCGGGGAGGCGATCGCGGAGACGGTGATCCCCCGCTGGGTGAGGGCCGCGGCCACCCGGTCGACCTCCCCGTCGGAGAGCGCCAGGACGTTCTTGCCCCAGACGCCGCGCAGCTCGAGGGCGCCGATCCCGGCGCGCCCGAGCACGTCGAGCTGGACCCCGAGGTCGGCGGCGATCTCGTCGCCGAAGCCGCTCAGCCGCCACATCGCCGCGCGCTCCCTCCTGGCCGCTGGGTGATCGCCGCGAGAGCCTGGGCGGGACCGGCGGCAGCTTGCCACGCCTCCCCGGCCCGCGGCCAGCGCGGGGTGTTCCAACCTGGCCCGGCTTCGACCAGGGTCGCGGCGGGAGGGAGGTGGTCGCGGCGGACGCCGCCGGCGCCCGGGGACACCGGCGTCGCGGCCGGGAGTCAGCCGGGAGTCCGCCGGGAGTCCGGCGGGCCGGTTGGGCACCGGTTGGGGGCCGGGGGCGATGGTAAGATCGCTCCCGAGCGGACGCGGTGGAGCGAGCGGGAGGGGAGACGATGGCGGCGACGGCGACCTGGGAGCAAGCGCTGGCCGAGCGGGAAGCGGCGCACGTCGAGCAGTTGATGGCGTTCCTCCGGATCCCGAGCGTCAGCACCGACCCTGCCCGCAACGCGGAGACGGCGCGGGCGGCCGAGTTCGTCGCCGAGCGGCTGCGGGAGGCGGGCGTCCCCACGGTCGAGATCCTCCCCACCGGGGGCCACCCGGTCGTCTACGGCGACTGGCGGGTCGGGGACGACAGGCCGACCTTCCTCGTCTACGGCCACTACGACGTCCAGCCGGCCGAGCCGCTGGAGCTGTGGCGGACGCCGCCGTTCGAGCCGAACGTCCGCGACGGCCGGATCTACGCCCGCGGCGCGTCCGACATGAAGGGGAACCTGCTCAGCGCGATCCAGGGGGTCGAGGCGCTGGCCCGGGCCGGGGGGGCGCCGCCCGTCAACGTCCGCTTCATCTTCGAGGGGGAGGAGGAGATCGGCAGCCCGAACCTGGCGCCGTTCGTCCGGGCCGAGCGGGAGCGCCTCGCCTGTGGGGCCGTCCTCTGCGCCGACGGCGGCCAGTTCGCGGCCGATCGGCCCTCGCTCGACGTCTCGACCAAGGGCCTCGCCGGCTGCCAGATCGACCTGCGGACGGCCGCGGGGGACCTCCACTCCGGGATGTACGGCGCGGTCGTGCCGAACGCGGTCCGGGCCATGGCCCGACTGCTGGCGAGCTTCCACGACGCCGAGGGGCGGGTCGCGGTCGAGGGCTTCTCCGACGCGGTGCGGGAGCCGACCGCCGAGGAGCGGGCCGAGATCGCCCAGGTCCCGTTCGACGAGGCGGAGTACCGGGCGCAGGCGGGGGTCGAGGCGCTGCGGGGGGAGCCGGGCTACGGCCCGCTGGAGCGAGCCTGGCTGCGGCCGACGCTCGACCTGAACGGGGTCTGGGGGGGATTCCAGGGGGAGGGGTCGAAGACGGTGACCCCCTGCCAGGCGCACGCCAAGGTGACCTGCCGCCTGGTGCCGGACCAGGAGCCGGAGGCGATCCTCGACCTGATCGAGCGCCACGTCGCCGCCCACTGCCCGCCCGGCGCCGAGGCGACCGTCAACCGCATCCCCGGCTCGGCCCGCCCCTGGGCGGTGGACCGCTCGCTGCCGGCGCTGGCGGCGGCGGGGGAGGTGCTGGCGGAGCTGTGGGGGTCCGAGCCGGTGGTGATCCGCTCCGGCGGCACGATCCCGGTGCTCGACGTCTTCAAGCAGGAGCTCGGCGCCGACTCGGTGATCTTCGCCTGGAGCCTGCCCGGCAGCGGCGCCCACGCCCCGAACGAGTGGTACCGGGTCGAGGATTTTCTGCGGGGGCGGCGTGCCTACGCGGCGCTCCTGACCGCGCTGGCGGAGGTCTAGCCTGGGTACAGAGCCTTGGTTCGCACGACCTCGGCAGCCTCATTAGGTGGTCGCATCGAGGGTTACTAGAGTGACAGAATCGTCGTCAACAGAAGTTGGGGAGGGCCAATGTGCAACATCAACGATTGAGCGCTACGTATCTATCAAGTCTTTCATCTTCGGCCCGAAAGAGATCCATTCCAGGATATGGGCGTGGATACGAGCGATAGGGAACAGAACCTGGAAATGGAGCAAGTAGGTGGGGTGGAGGACTTGCCTGCTCCTCCCCCGGAGTGGGGCATTGATCCCACCTTGGTCACCTTCTTCGTTCCGCTGCTCCAACCGCTCGGATTGCCTCACGGCTCCACGTACACACTTGGGCGAGACGAAGTAGTACCGTGGCTAGTCGGGACGGCCATCCGCGTAAAGGAAGAGCTGCCCCCCCTAGAGTTCGAGGACGGCCGCAATTACGTGTCGCTGATGATTTGGCGTCCTAAGGAACAATTTGAGTTACCGGTTAAGCCATTGGACGCTGCGAGTAAGGTAATGAGCTTGGTTACTGGCTACGACGGCGAGTCTTTGGACGATGATGTCAATGCTTCAATTGCACCCCCACAGGAAACCGGTGGTACGGTCATCTCGGCCGTTACGCCTCTGCTCAGGCAACCTGCGCAAGACTTGGAGCAGGCTGTCTCGAAAGCCTTCGACCAGTGCCTGCAGGAGATGGGACTGCTTATACGTGCCTACGCGGTCCAGGCAGACGACACGACGGTGCCATTCCTATCACGGCGCAATGTCTACCCTATAATCCCTTATGCGCTCCGCAATCCTTTCCAGGAGGCACCTCCGCGTCATGAACTTGGTGCGCTGCTCGTTCACGAGGGTGTAGGCATCTTGTCCGGACCGCCGGTGGAACTCGATCAGCGCGGCATTCAAGCGCTAGCCACGAGAGTGAGTCGCATCAAACAGGGAGATCTATTCCATGTTGCGTCCGAGCAGATGCATCGTGCTAGTCGTGCCTACTTGGTCGAAGGCGACTTCGCCGGAGCAGT
>JBBSNJ010000081.1:0-8689 GCA_038232775.1 Thermomicrobiales bacterium | reverse complement strand
GGCCACGATCAGGGCGCCGAGGAGCGAGGCGAGCTCCGGCTGGGTCGGTCCCGCCACGACCCGCGCCGCGACCAGGACGACCGCTCCGACCACCACCGCCAGCGGCGACCGTAGCGGCCACGGCGCCGCCGCCGCCGCCGGCAGCGCGACCACCAGACCGACCACCACGATCACCAGCAGTCCACCCAGGTGGCTGACGACGTCGCCGAAGGCCGACGGTTGCTCGACGCGGGCGACCGCGCCGAAGAGCGCGACGTAGCGTTGGTGGAAGGGGAGGAACGCGGCGTAGGCGACGAACCCGAGCAGCGCCGTGCCGCCGACGACCAGCACCGCCCGCCGGCGGAGCGGCACCGCCGCCGAGCCCGAGAGGAGAGCGGCGCCGCCGAGCGCGGCGTAGGTCGGGACATCCCAGGCGTTGGTCGCGAACAGGCTGCCGACCGTCAGCGCCAGCAGCAGGAAGCGGGTCGCGGCCACGGCCCGACCGCCATCTCCCCGCGCCAACCCGAAGCCGAGCCCGATCGCGGCGACCGTCATCGGCAGGGCCATGACGTGGGCGTGCAGGTCGCCGAAGAGCGCCGTAAAGAAGGGGAACTCGGTGATCGCCGCCCCGGTCGCTCCCACCTTGATCGCCCGACTCGCCCCCCACACCCAGTAGAGAAAACCGTTCCCCTCAAACAACGGCGGCCGCGCCGGGCCGAGCAGTTGGAGCAGCCCCCAGAGGTTGCCGATCCCGACCAGCAGGAGCACGCCGACGGCCCCCGCGAGCGGCGCCGGGACCCGCCGTCGACTGATCGCCCGCCCGAGCGTCGCCGCCACCGAGTAGCCGGCGCTCGCCAGCAGCGCGATCACCGTCGGCTGGGCCAAGTTGAACCCGATCTCGCTCGGAATCCCGGTCAGCTTCAGGCAAAATGCGACCAGGTAGAGACCGTAGTAGTAGTAGTTGACGTAACCGCCGGCGAACCAGGGGTCGTAGGGGGGGAAGTGGGCGCTCCGCAGCGTCGCGTTCAGGTGGGCGAACTCCATCGGTTTTTCGCCGCCCCAGATCGGGTGCCAGCCGTCCGGGTTCAAGAAGCGGAAGAGGAGGAAAAGCCCGAAGACCCCCCAGAAAACAACCTCGGCCCCGGCCGCGGTCCGCCGCTGGCCGCGCTCGAACGCCCATGCCCCGCCCGGCCGCCGCCAGCGCCACCAGGCGAGCCAACCGAGCCCCGCCACCGCCAGCAGCGCCGCCCAGGACCAGACGGCCCGAAAGGCGAGGAGGTTGGTGCTCGCCGCCAACCATAGCAAGTAGCCGGCGACGAGCAGCGCCAGCAGCCGCGAGAATCCCCAACCGGCGTCGGCGAAACTGCGGAAGGCGAGCGAGGCCAGCGGCCAGGCGGCCGCCTGGAGCGCGATCAGCAGCCCGACCCAGACCGCCAGCGCCGCCCAGGCGTTGCCGGTAAGCCGCTCGCTCCAGCGAGCATCGGCGACCACCGGCAGCTCCCCGACCGGTTCGTCCAGCAGCAACGAGTGGGGGGCGGCGCGGGTCGGCGACCAGGGCCGCTGGAGCGCGGGCGCCATCAATGCGTCGAAGACGGGGCGATCGACCAGACCCGCCTTGCGGTAGATCGTGACCCGCGGGTGGTCGTAGTTGACGAACGACTCGTCGGCTCTCCGGTCGTCGAACCGGAGCGGCCCGAGGTGGGGCGGGTTTGCGAACTCGGCGACCCGCTCGAAGCCCAACCTGCCTTCCGCCAGAAGGCGCCAGGAGCGGATCTGGACGGGGTACCGCCACGGCAGGCGCGCCACCGCGTCCGGCACCCGGTCGGAGGAGACGACGACGAAGTCGACCTCCTCCAGCACTCCATAGATCGCGGCGGCAGCTTCCTCGGGCGGGCGGTCTTGGTAGGAGTCGAAGGGGACGATCTGGAACTGGCTCGCCGCGCCGTCCAGCCCGAGCCCGAGCGGTTTCGGCAGGGCGTCGTCCCACACCTCGGCCGACAACGCGCTCCCCTCCGGCGCGTTGGCATAGAGCCAGCGGGAGGCCGCCAGCCGCGGGTGCTCGGGACCGTAGACGCCGAGGAACGCGACCGTCCACAGCGCCGCCCCGGCCAGCCCGACGGCGGCGACGGCGGTCCCGGCTCCGCGGCCCCACCGCCCCGCCACCCACCGCCAGATCGTCTCGAGCGCCAAGCCCGCCATGATCGCCAACACGGGCACCAGCGGCGCCAGGTAACGGAGGAACTTCGCCTCGGCGACGGCGACGACCAACCCGTAGCCGGCGATCCACGCCAGCAGAATCCAGAGCCCGGCCGTTCGCTCCCGCCAGAAGCGCCGCGCCAGCAGCACCACCCCGGCCAAGGCCAACAATCCGGCCACCGGTCCGAACCCCCAGCGGACGAACTGCTCGACCTGGTAGAGGACCGGCGGCGTCCCGACGTAGACGCGGGTGAAGGGGACGTCGAAGCGGCCGCTGACGATCCGCGCCTGCTGGCTGAGCGAGAAGAGGTAGATCGCCGGCCGCGCCAGCGCGTACGGCTCGAAGAGCGCGAACGCCGCCAGCGCTCCCGCGCCCGCCGCGCCCAATCGCCCCGCCGACCAGAGCAGCAGGCGGCCCCACGGCATCCCGATCAGTCGCCGCCGCCAGCCCGCGTAGAGCGCCGCTGCCGCGAGCACGCCGGCCAGGGTGAAGACGCTCCCCTTGGTCGCCATCGCCAGGCCGAAGCAGACCCCGGCCAGCAGGAAGCGGCGGGGCGAGGCGTCTTCGGCCGCCCGCGTCGCTGCCAGCAGACAGAGCGCAACGAAGAACGTCAGCCAACTGTCGGTCGTGAAAAAATGCGCGAGCTGGATCGAGATCGGAGCCAGCGCCGCGAACGCCGCTCCGAGCAGGCCGACCCGCCGCCCGAAGACCCGCGCCCCGAGCAGGAAGACCACCAACACAGTCGCCGTGTCGAGCAGGGCCGAGAGAGACCGACCGATCAGATAGACCCGATTGCCGCTGTGCCAGTCGACGCCGCTCAGCCGCGACCACCCCTCGGCCGCCAGCTCCGTCACGAACAAGGGGAGCGCCCCGTACGCGAACTCGCGGTGCTCCCCCGTCTCCGGATCGACCGAGCGGGGGTTGAGCCCGCTGTGGTCGGGGTCGAGCAGATTGCCGAGGTCGGGGGGCCAAGCGAGGGTGATCCGCTCCACCAGGACATCGTGGACGATGTGCATCTCGTCCGGGTGGAGGTTGTTGCCCCGGTCCCAGTCGAGGTGATAGAGGCGCACCCCGGCGGCGGCGAGCAGCAAGACCGCCAGCGCCGCGACCAGGGGAGAGACGGAGAGTGGGCGCCGGGAGGACCGACCTGCGATCATGGCCATCGCCGCCAAGTCTAGCGGCCCGCCGCGTGACCGGTCGAGGGGCGGCGCCCGGCCCCATGCCCCGCTCCCGGCGCTCTCGCCGGGTCGTCGCCCCACCGCCCGCCCGGAGCCCCCCATGCGCGTCGTCTTCTTCGGGACGCCCGCCTTCGCCGTCCCCACCTTGGAGCGCCTGGCGACCGACGGGCGCTTCGAGCTCTCCCTCGTCGTCACCCAGCCCGACCGCCCGGCCGGCCGCGGCCGTCGAGTCGAGAGCTCGGCCGTCGCCGGCGCCGCCCGCGCCCACGGGCTGCCGCTCTACCAACCGGCCAGCCTGCGAGAGTCGAGCGCGCGCCGGCCCTTGGCCGAGCAGAACGCCGATCTCTTCGTCGTCGCCGCCTTCGGGCTGGTCTTCGGCCCCAAGACGCTCGCCCTTCCCCGCCTCGGCTGCGTCAACGTCCACGCCTCGCTCCTGCCACGCCACCGCGGCGCCGCCCCGATCGTGGCCGCGATCGCCGCCGGCGACGCCCAGACCGGCGTCACCCTGATGCGGATGGACGCCGGCCTCGACACCGGCCCGACCCTCGCCATCGCCGCCGAGCCAATCGCCCCTGACGACACCGCCGACACCCTCGGCGACCGCCTCGCCCGGCTCGGCGCCGAGCTTGCCGTTGCCACTCTGCCGCGCTACGCCGCCGGTGAGGTGGTCCCGGTCCCCCAGCCGGCCCTCGGCGCGACCCTCACCCGGCCCCTCTCCAAAGCAGACGGCTGGCTCGACTGGGAGCGCCCCGCGGTCGAGCTGGAGCGACAGATCCGGGCGATGTCGCCCTGGCCGGGCGCGTGGACGACCCTCGACGGCGCACCCCTCCGGATCCACGAGGCGCGGATCGCCCCGATCTCCCTGCGACACCCGCCCGGATCGCTCGTGCTCGATGGCGACCGCCTGGTCGTCGCCTGCGGCCGCGACGGCTTAACGATTGTCGGCCTCCAAATCCCCGGCGGCCGACCGATGGCGGCCGGAGCGTTCCTCCGCGGCCGCCGCGACCTGCCAGAACGCCTCGGCGAAACCGGCGCCCCGCCCCCGCGCCCTCCGCTCATCATCCCAGTAGACCCACCCCGGACTCCCGCCTCGGCCCTTGGACGCTCCGCTCAAACGTAGGGCCGCAAGCCAGCCAGCCGTCGCAGCGTCTGGGGAGATCAGGGGAGGACGGCACCCAAGCTCCGCTCAGCTCCTTTTGCGGATAAGCTACCTTGCCCGCAAAGAAAGCTACGGCGCGCACCGGCGCATATTTGGAGAACGAGACATAAAGTACCAGAAGGGAAACAGGGCGCCGCGGTTCGACCCGTCGAGCCTTTGCCTGCTGGGTTCCTCCCGCGGCGGAAAAGCTGTCGGGGCACGAGGGCCGGCACCGCCTCCACCCGCCCGACCCAAAGATCACGCCCCGTCCGTGAAGAACTTCGAAACACGGGTGGAATTCAACCACCGGCGCCCCGCTCCGGCGGTCTGGCCCGAACCAAGACCCGAGCACGTGATCCTCGGCGGACGGAGACTGAGTCCGCCTCGAATTCCCCCCCGGTTCGTGAAGCCGTCATACGCCGGCCGCGACCGGCCTGCGTCCCTTGCCCTGACCACCCACCGCACCAGTCTTGTCCGGAGCGCGCTTCGGCCCTGACCAACCCTTCCAGAGTGCGAGTGAACGCTTTCACGCCGAGCCAGTAGACATCTCCCCCTCTCCCGGTGTCCAGGCTCTCTTCCGGACAGTGTCGGCTTTGGTCCGGCGCTGCGGGTTCGGACCGGCAGTCAGGCGGGCGCGGTGGCCCCACGCCGGGGCAGTCGGCGGCCGGGGCGGGGGTCCGGGCCGGTCTGCTGGCCCCCGCGCGGCCGCGGCAGCCCCAGAAGGGGGGCCAAAGAACCAAACTGTCCGGGAGAGAGCGGTGCCTGCGAGATGATGCTGAAGGGGGGGGTGAGCCGATGCTAAGCCCCAGCGATCATCAATAGTCCCTCCACCTGCCCTTTACATCATGTTGCATCATCCCCATCGGCCGAGAACGACAAAACGGCCGCCGGCACGAAGCGCCGGCGACCGTTCCGCAGGATCATTCAAAACGCGGCGGGGGCGTTACTCGCCGATACCGACGATGCCGAGATCGGCCAAGATCTGATCGATCAGATCGGCGGCGACCACGGACCCGACGCCGACCTCGGTCGACTCGGCCTCTTCCGCCTCGACCCCGGCGCTGGTGACCGAGCCACCGCTCGCCCCGGCAGTCGAGGTGCCACCGTTGCCCGCATCCGCGGTCTCGGCCGACGCCACGCCAGCGACACCCACCGACAGCAGACCGGCCAAGGCCAACCCGGTCAACACCCGGCGAAAGCTCTGCAGTTCGCTCATGAAGCCCTTCCTCCCCTCTCGTTCCTCTCCGCCCTCGCCCCAAGCGATGGCGGACTGGACTGGTGCCCGCACTGGAGGGGATCCCAACCCGACCCTTGCTCCGTCCGCGCCGCCAGCCACCGCGCGGTCGTGCGGCAATCCCTAGCCTACACGCCGAAGCGGTAATGTCAAGCTTAGTGGTCCACCTGGAGGAGATGTCGTCAGGGATATGTTGGAGCGCTCTGCTCCCTGGGCCGCGTGGTCGGGCGTCGTCAGGTCCTCCGGATCTTGGCGCTGTCGCCGCCGCGGCCTCCCCTATACTAGACGTTGGGCGCCGGCGTTACGCCGCGCTCCGGCCCGGGCCGACCGCTCGCGGAGGACCTCCTTCCCCCATGTTCCGTCCCTCCCCTTCTTCCGCCGCCGCCCCCGTTCGCCCCCCTCTTCCCGATCTCCTGCCGGGGTCCAGCCGTATCCTCCTCCCTCTCCTCGTCTTCGCCGGCGGCTTCGGTAGCGTCGGCTTCGAGCTCGCCGCCTCCCGCCTCGTCGCCCCCTACTTCGGCAGCTCCACCTTCATCTGGGCAACCTTGATCGGCGTCACCCTCGCCTTCCTCTCCCTCGGCTACGCCATCGGCGGCCGCCTCGCCGACCGTCGTCCGTCCTTCACCCTCCTCTGCCTCCTGATCACCCTCGCCGCGGTCGCCGGCGCGATCGTCCCCCTCCTTGCCCGCCCGATCCTCCTCGCTTCCCTTGGCGCCTTCCAGCGGGTCGACGCCGGCGCCTTCTACGGCGCCCTGATCGCCATCCTCCTGCTGCTGGCCGTCCCCGTCACCCTGCTCGGGGCGGTCACCCCGTTCGCGATCCGCCTCCGCCTCCACGGCGTCGCCGCCGCCGGCCGCACCGCCGGTGGCGTCTATGCCCTCTCGACCATCGGTTCGATCGCCGGCAGCTTCCTCCCTGTTCTCCTGCTCATCCCCCTGGTCGGGACCGCCTGGACCTTCTTCCTCCTCTCCCTCTCGCTCCTCCTCCCCGCCCTGCTCGGATTGGCCGCCGCCCGCGCCCTGCTGCCGGCGACGGTCGCCGCCGCCGCCGCCCTCCTACTCCCCTTCGCCGCCGCCGCCGCCGACCGCGGCTTCGCCCGTCCGCCGGAGAGCGGTCGTCTCCTCTACGAAGGAGAGTCTCCCTACAACTACATCCAGGTGGTCGAGGACGACGGCCGCGTTCTCCTCTACCTGGACGACGGGCACGCCATCCACTCCGTCTACGATCCGGACGCCGACGACCTCCTGACCGGCGGCCCGTGGGACGGCTTCATGGTCGCCCCCCTCGTCGTCCGCGACACCGGCCCGGACTCGATCCGGAGCGCCCTCCTGATCGGGCTCGCCGGCGGCACCGTCGCCCGTCAGCTCACCGCCGCCTACGGTCCGATCCCGATCGCCGGCGTCGAGATCGACCCCGAGGTCGCCGCCGTCGGTCGCCGCTACTTTGGACTGGAGTCCCTGCCGAACCTCGACCTGATCGTCGCCGACGGCCGCTACGCCCTGCGCACCATCGACGGGCACTACGATCTGATCGGAATCGACGCCTACCGCCAACCCTACATCCCGTTCCAGCTCACCAGCCGCGAGTTCTTCGCCGAGGTCGCCGGGCGCCTAACCCCGTCCGGGGTCGCCGTCGTCAACGCCGGTCGCACCTCCACCGACTACCGCTTGGTCGAGGTCCTGGCCTCGACGATGCGCGACGTCTTCGGCCACGTCTACGTCTTCGACGTCGAAGGCTACGGCAACAGCCTGATCGTCGGCACCAACGCTCCATCGGCAGTCTCCGCCCTCGCCGCCAACCTCGCGGCCTTTCCACCCGACTCGCCCGTCGCCGCCGCCGGCGCCCGCGTCGCCGCCAGCGGCAACCTCCGCGCCGTTCCTGCCGGTGGCCGTGTCTTCACCGACGATCTCGCCCCGGTCGAGTGGGTGGTCGACCAGATGATCCTCGACGCCGCCCGCGAAGGAGGTGCTCCGTGATCCCTGGGCTCCGTCCCGGTGCCCCCGGCCCGGAATCCGCGTCTCCCCTCGGGGCGATCGTCCTCGACGCGGACGACCCCCGCCTGGCACCGGCAAACGCGGCGACAGGAACAGCTTCGCGCGACCTGGTTCCGCCTGCACTCGGCGCAGAAACAAATGCGGCCTCGTCGCTCCCGGTCCTCCGCAGCTCGCTCCTCTCGCGCGTGCCGGGGGTCGTCCACGGTCTCACCCGGCGGGTGCCCGGTCTTGGCCGCGCCGACGGCAACCTGGGGTACAGCGGCGAGCGCGACCGAGACGACGCCTGGTCGATGCGGCAGCTTTGGGCGACCGCCATCGGCGTCGACCCGACCCGCCTCGTCGTCGCCGGTCAAGTCCACGGCACGGCCGTCCTCCGCGCCGCGCCCGAAGAAGCCGGCCGCGGCGCCCGGCCCGACGGCTCCCGCCTCGGCATCGCCGACGCCCTGATCTCCGACGCACCGGGGATCGCACTCCTCTCGCTCCACGCCGATTGCCTACCGATCCTCCTCGTCGACCCGACCCGACCGGCGGTCGCCGTCGTCCACGCCGGCTGGCGGGGCACCGTCGCTGATGTCGCCGGCGCCGCCGTCCGCGCCCTGAGCGAGGAGCTGGGCTCCGCGCCGAGCGATCTGCTCGCCTATCTCGGTCCCGCCATCGGCCCCTGCTGCTACGAGGTCGGCGCCGAGGTCGCCGCGGCCTGGCGCCAGCAAGCGAGGGCCGAGGCCGACCACGCCCTCCACCGCGAGGAGACCCACCCGTCGTTCGACCTGCGCGCGGCCAACGCCTGGCTCCTGACGCGGGCCGGCATCCCGCCCCAGCGGATCGAGCGGAGCGCGATCTGCACCCGCTGCTCGGGCGACGCCTGGTTCTCCCATCGGGGTCAAGGCCCGGCGACCGGCCGCTTCGGCGCCGTCATCGCCCTCGCGCCCGAGGCAGACCCGCTCCCCGCCGCGGCGGCGACCGCCCGAT
>JBBSNJ010000080.1:0-8722 GCA_038232775.1 Thermomicrobiales bacterium | reverse complement strand
CGGCGGCTCGATCGGCCTCGGGCTTCGCCGCTGGGCCGAGGGGAACCGGGCCACCGGCAAGCCGGCGCTCGAAGTCACCGGATTCGACACCGATCTCGAGCAGCAGCAGTACGCCCAGAAGCTGAAAGCGGTCGACCGCGCCGCCTGGGACCTGTCGAAGGCGGTCGCCGGCGCCGACCTCATCGTCCTGGCGACGCCGGTGGCGGCGATGCGGCAGACGATGGAGACGATCTCCCCCCGGCTCAAGGCCGGAGCGACCCTGACCGACGCCGGCTCGACCAAGGCCGACGTGCTGCGCTGGGCCGACGAGCTGCTGCCGAGGGGAGTCGGGTTCGTCGGCGGCCACCCGATGGCCGGCAAGACGCAGAGCATCGAGGGGGCCGACGCCGATCTGTTCAAGGGCGTGACGTGGTGCCTTGCGCCGTCCGTGCGCGCGGGCGACGACGCCGTCCGGACGGTGCTCGGCCTGGTGGCGGCCCTCGGCGCGGAGCCCTTCTTCGTCGATCCCGCCGAGCACGACGCGTTCGTCGCCGGGGTCAGCCACCTGCCGTTCGTCCTCTCGGCGGCGTTGATGCGGACGGTCAGTCAAGACCCGTCCTGGCGCGACATGAAAAGCTTGACGGCCGGCGGCTTCCGCGATGTCAGCCGGCTGGCGGCCGGCAGCCCCGAGATGCACCGGGACATCCTCCTGACGAACCGGGAGGCAGTCGGGCGGTGGATCGACGCCTTCCAGGCCACCCTCAGCGCCCTGCGGGACGACCTCCGGCGGGGAGAAGACGGGGCGGAGGCGGCCCTGACCGACTTCTTCACGGCGGCGCGCGACGCGCGGGCGGAGTGGTCGACCCAGACCACCCGCGAGGGCGAGCTCCTGCAAGGGACGGCGTCGGAGCTGTCGTCGGAGGGGTTCTCGAACCAGATGGGCCGGATGCTGCTCGGGGGGTTCGCCCGCCGTCGCCGGCCGGAGGTGGGAACCGGGGCCGCCAAGGGCGACCGCGCGGCGGCGCAGAAGGTTGAACGACCGTAGCGACGTGCGCCGGGCGGCGGTGGACGGCCGCCGGACTCTCTCTCCCGAAGTTTTGTCTTCTCGGTTCCCTCGGTTCGTGGCGCTCTCATTCCTCCGCGCTCGGTACGACCGCCGGTCGAGCCATAGTGCAGCGAGACAGGCCCATTGTCCGGGCGGCTCCCTTTCCTCGGCGGCGGATCGCTCCGAGGGCCAGCACTGCCGTCAGGGAACGATTGTCCAGTCGGGGGGGAGCTCGTAGGAGTAGTAGGCGCGGACGGGGCGACCGTCGCGACGCAGCCGTCCGCGGTCACGCCGTTGGAGCTCGGCGTAGCTATTCTGGATTTGGACGATGCGCTTGGCAGGTAGGTTGAAGACGACGAGGCCGGCGGAAGCCGCGGCCAAACTCTGGCGGCGGGTCAATTCGTTGACCACTCGAAACGGCTCGGCAGCGCTCGTCGCCCCGCCGGAGGGGGCGGTTCCTCCGGCCACAGCGGCCAGCCCAGGAGAGCGGCCCAGGTCGAAGTGGGCCAGGCCCTCGACGATCGTCCTCACCAACCTGGGATCGAACTCCTCGGTCAGAGCCAAGAGCGCGCGCAGTTCGATCGGGCCGCGACTGCACGCGGCCGTGAGCATCTTCATCAGGTGGCCGGGTCCGACGAAACTGGCCGTGCCGCCGGGATCGACCACCGTGTAGCGCATCGTCATCGAGCAGCATTCCCGCGGCAACGGCAGACCGAGACCGAGTCCGGTCGCGTTTTGGGCGGCCAGCGGTCACTGCTGGACGTCGACGTCACCGTCGGTCGAGCGGTGACGCCCGTGATCGCGTCGCAACCCTTCGGGCCGCTACTGTACCATGCGGGGAGAATCGCGTTCTCACTCCCCAGCGCCCGGTTGGGCGCGGCAACGCGGCCGGGGAACGCGCGAGGTGATCGACGGAGGAGGCCGAGCGTGAGCACTGAGGAGTGGGATCGCGGACCGTCGGGACAGCCTCCCCGGCGCTCGCGCCTCGAGGATGAGGTGCTCGAGATCCTCGACAGGGCGGAACAGCCCACCTCGCTGGCCGACCACGTACGGCGCCGGACGTCGCGGCGCCCGAATCTCTCACCAAGAGGTTCGGGACGGTCTCGGCCGGGCCTCGCCAATCTGGGACCTGGAGCGTTGCTGATCGCGAGCTTGGCTGCGGCGCTGCTGGCGGCGTTGGCCCGACCAGAGTCGCCCCTGCTCGCGGTCGTGCTCGGCCTCGCCAGCGTCGGCCTCTTCGCGGCGATCTGGGTCCGACGCTTCGCGGGGCCGGACGGCCCGGGAACGAAGCGGTGGCGGGGGCGGGACCTCGACTTGGGCCCCGGCGGCCCGGCCTGGGCGAGGTCGCTGCGGGACCGGTTCGGGCAGCCGCCCCGACGCTGACCGACCCTCAAAGCCGACGCGTTCCAGTGTTCTCCCCCATGGCTCTGCCATCACCGTTTCGCGGTTCGCCTCAGGGGCAATGAGGGGACGCGCCGGGGACGGAAGCAATCTGCGGTGGCGAACGGTGGATCGACGGTCACAGAATCGGACCGTTCGGGAGGAGCCCGATGCCGCAGGTCGTGTCCGACATCGTCGATGCCTACGTCTTCCGCCGAATGAACGCGCGGACGCAATTCCTGCTGCTCCTGCGCCGGGCCGACGCGGCGTTGGGCAACACATGGCAGAGCATCCACGAGAAGGTGGAGCCGGGCGAGACGGCCCTCGCCGCCGCCGAGCGCGGCGTGCTCTCGGCGACCGGGCTGACGACCACCGAGGCGTTCTCCGCCGATTACGTCAACCACGCCTACGACCACACGCGCGACGCGATCGTGATGGCCCCGGTCTTCGCCTTCGCCGTGGCACCCCGCGCTCGAGTGCAGCTCGGGGAGGAGTTCGGGGACAGCGCCTGGTGCGACCAAGAGGAGGCGACGGCTCGCCTCCTCTGGTCGGGGCAACGCTGGGCGATCCGGCACATCGACGAGGTCATCGGACTTGGCGGACCAGACGCTGAGTACTACCGAGTCCGGTGATCGCCGCCGCGGGGCGGCGCGGCGAGCGCTGAAGCGCCGCCGCGAACCCCAGTCGCCGGTCCTGGGCTATACTTCAGCGGTTTCGACCCTCCTCACCGGCGCCCAGGACGACCCATGCCCGACTTCAAGATCATGTCCGAACTGCGCCCCACCGGCGATCAGCCGAAGGCGATCGAGCAACTCGTGGTCGGGCTCGACGGCGGCAAGCACTACCAGACACTGCTCGGCGTCACCGGCTCCGGGAAGACGTTCACGATGGCGAACGTCATCGAGCGCGTCAACCGGCCCACGATCGTGCTCGCCCACAACAAGACCCTGGCCGCCCAACTTTACGCCGAGTTCAAGGAGTTCTTCCCGACCAACGCCGTTGAGTATTTCGTCTCCTACTACGACTACTACCAACCCGAAGCCTACATCCCCCGCACCGACACGTTCATCGAGAAAGACTCCGACATCAACGAGGAGATCGACAAGCTGCGGCACGCGGCGACCCGAGCGCTGCTGACGCGGCGGGACGTGATCATCGTCGCCTCGGTCTCCTGCATCTACGGCCTCGGTTCCCCAGAGGACTACGCCAAGACGGTCGTCTCTCTGCGTCGGGGCGGCCAAGCGCGGCGCGACAAGGTGGTCCGCCACCTGATCGATATCCAGTACGACCGAAACGACATGTCGCTGGTCCGCGGCTCGTTCCGGGTCCGGGGCGACACCATCGAGATCTTCCCGGCCTACGAGGAGATCGCGGTTCGGGTCGAGTTCTTCGGGGACGAAGTGGAGCGGATTGTCGAGGTCGATCCGCTGACCGGAGAGCTCCTGGTCGAGCGAATGGAGGTCGACGTCTACCCGGCCAAGCACTTCGTGACCACCTCGGAGAAGCTCTCGGCTGCACTCTCCGACATTGAGGGGGAGCTGGCGGAGCGGTTGGCCCAGTTCGACCAAGAGCAAAAGCCGCTCGAGGCGGCCCGCCTCAAGCAGCGGACGATGTACGACCTGGAGATGCTGCAGGAGACCGGCTACTGCTCCGGGGTCGAGAATTACTCGATGCACCTCTCGCGGCGACGGCCGGGCGACCAACCGTCGACGCTGATGGACTACTTTCCGGATGACTTCCTGCTGTTCGTCGACGAGTCGCACATCTCCCTGCCGCAGGTGCGGGGGATGTACGCCGGCGATCGCGCCCGCAAGGACGTGCTGATCGAGCACGGTTTCCGGCTGCCCTCGGCGCGGGACAACCGGCCACTGACCTTCCCCGAGTTCGAGCGGATGCTGAATCAGGCGATCTTCGTCTCGGCCACCCCTGGACCCTACGAGCAGGAGCACTCCGAGGGGGTGGCCCAGCAGGTGATCCGCCCGACTGGGCTGATCGACCCAGCGATCGCGGTCCGGACGACGAAGGGGCAGATCGACGACCTACTCGGAGAGGTCAACCTGCGGGTCGGACGGGGCGAGCGGACGCTGGTGACGACGCTGACCAAGCGGATGGCGGAGGATCTGGCCGACTACTTGAAGGAGATGGGTGTCCGCACCCACTACCTGCACTCGGAGATCGACACGCTGGAGCGGATCGAGATTCTGCGGGACCTCCGGCTCGGGGTCTACGACGTGGTGGTCGGGATCAACCTGCTGCGGGAAGGGCTCGACCTGCCGGAAGTCTCCTTGGTCGCGATCCTCGACGCCGACAAGGAGGGATTCCTCCGCTCCGAAGGATCGCTGGTGCAGACGGTCGGCCGGGCGGCGCGCCACGTCGACGGCCAGGTGATCATGTACGCCGACACCGTGACCCGCTCGATGAAGGCGGCGATCGACGAGACCTACCGGCGGCGGGCGATCCAGATCGCCCACAACGAGGCGCACGGGATCGAGCCGCGGGGGATCGTCAAGGAGATCAAGGACCTGACCGACCGGGTCAAGGCCGTGGCCGAGGAGCAGGCGGAGTACCGGGCCGGCGGCGACGGGCGGCCGGGGGTGATCGCCGAGATCCCGCGGGACGAGCTGGCGCGGATGGTCAAGGACCTGGAAGGGCAGATGAAGACGGCGGCGCGCGATCTGGAGTTCGAAAAGGCCGCCCTCCTCCGGGACCAAGTGATCGAGCTGCGGCGGATCATGGAGGTTGATCCGGTGGTGAGCTCCTAGTCGGGCGGTGGTCGGGATGGGCGTTGGCGCCAGCGGCGGTCGCCGCCGCGGTGGATCGGGAGGTCGTCGGCGTGGAAGGAGCCAGTGCGGAGTCGCCGGGTGAAGCTGGTGGCCTGATCCTGGTGCTACACGGGCCGAATCTGAACCTGCTCGGGACGCGCGAGCCCGGAGTCTACGGCTCGACGCGGTTGGCGGCGATCGACGCCGAGCTGCGGCGGATCGGAGCGGCGGCGCGTCCGGCGGTCCAGGTCGAGACGCGGCAGTCGAACCACGAGGGCGTCTTGATCGATCTGATCCAGGAGTGGGGACCGGGGGCGCGCGGGATCGTGATCAACCCCGGCGGTCTGACCCACACCAGCGTCGCGCTGCGAGACGCGCTGGCCGCGGTCGGGACGCCGGCCGTCGAGGTTCATCTCTCGAACATCCACGCCCGCGAGGAATTCCGGCACAGGTCGTTCGTGGCGCCGATCGCGGTCGGCCAGATCGCGGGGTTCGGCCCGGCCGGCTACGCGATGGCGCTGCGCTTCCTGCTCGAGCGGGATGTCAGCGACGAGGGCCATTCTCGATGAGCGAACGCTTGGACCGCGCGCGGGGGAAGCTCGCCGAGCGGGAGATCGACGCGGCGCTGGTCAGCCTACCGGCCAACCGCTTCTACTTGAGCGGGTTCCCCGATGACGATGATGGGCCGGACGAATCGTCCGGCGTCCTGGTGGTCGATCGCGCGGGGGCGACGCTCCACACCGGAGCGACGAACGCGCCATGGGCCCGCGGTAGCGTCCGGTTGGGGGTCGAGGTCGCGGAGTGGGAGCGCCCCTGGGAGCCGGCCCTCGGCAAGCTGCTGGCGGAGCGCGGGTGGAGCCGGGTCGGTTTCGAGGACGCGGCGCTGAGCGTGGCCAGCCACCGCGGGATCGGCGACGGGACGGGCGCCGCGGTCGAGCTGGTCCCGCTCGGGGGCGCGATCAGCGAGCTGCGGGCGGTCAAGGAACCCGAGGAGCTGGCGCTGCTGGAGCGGGCGATCCAGCTAACGGACGAGGCGTTCGTCGCCGCGGTCGCCGAGTTCGAGACGGGTTGGACGGAGCTTCGGCTGGCGCGCCGGATCGACGACGAGCTGCGGGCGCGGGGAGCGACCGGACCCGCCTTCCCGACGATCGTCGCCGCCGGTCCGAACTCAGCCCGACCGCATCACGAACCGGGGGAGCGTCCAATCGCGCCGGCTGAGCCGGTGATCATCGACATGGGGGCGCGCCTCGGTGGGTACGCGGCCGACCTGACGCGCACGGTTTGGCTGGGCGAGCCGACGCCGAGGCTGCGGGCCATCTACAATGTGGTGCTCGCGGCCCAACGGTCGGCGCTCGCGGCACTCCGGGCCGGACTGGACGGCAAGGAGGCCGACGCCGCCGCCCGCTCGCTATTCGAGGCGGCGGGCCACAAGGAGCACGTCCGGCACGGGCTCGGGCACGGGCTCGGGATCAGGGTCCACGAGGGGCCGTCGCTCGGCCCGCGCTCGGAGGACCGGTTGGCGACCGGCCAGGTGGTCACGGTCGAGCCCGGCCTCTACCTGGACGATTGGGGCGGCGTGCGGATCGAAGACGTGGTAGTGATCGAGGCCGGGGGGTGCCGCGTTCTGACCGGGGCGCCCAAGGCAGTGCCTGGCGGCACCGCACCCGCCGGCTCGTGAGGAGGAACGGCGACGGATGATCGACACCGGTGACCTGCGCAAAGGCGCGACGTTGAACCTGGACGGCCGGCTGGTCAAGGTCCTCGACTTCGCCCACAACAAGCAAGGGAGGGGCTCGGCCCAGGTCCGGATGACTCTGCGCGACCTCCGGACCGGGGCGACGACGCAGCAGACGTTCCAGGCGGGGGCACGCTTCGAGCCGGTTCGCCTGGAGCGGCAGCACGTCCAGTTCCTCTACGGCGACGCGGACCAATACCACTTCATGGACACCGAGTCGTTCGACCAGTTGGTGCTCGACCAGCGGTCGATGGGCGACGCCGCGAAATTCGTCAAGGAGAACGCCGTCGTCGATCTCCTGACCTACGACGGCGAGCCGATCGACCTCGAGTTGCCGACCTCGGTCGTGCTGGCAGTCGCCCAAACCGACCCCGGTCTCAAGGGGGACACCGCGAGCGGGGCGACCAAGCCGGCGACGCTGGAGACGGGGTTGTTGGTCAACGTGCCGTTGTTCGTCGGGACCGGCGACTCGGTCAAGATCGATACCCGGACCGGCGGCTACCTCGAGCGGGTGACGTAGGTGGCGTCCAACGGCGCACCGGGGGAGGAGGACCGGCCGACGTCGGCAGCGGTCGGGGAATCCGAGCGGTGGGCGGCGCCGCCAACCGGCGAGGTCGAGGGCCTGGTCCGCTCGCTGGTCGGGATGATGCGCAGCGGCGGCATCACCGAACTCGATCTCGCCTTCGGCGCGGTCACGGTCCGGCTGCGGGGTGGCACCGACGGCGCCGTCCCGGAGATGGGAGGGGAAGCGCCCGTCGACGAAGCGCCGGCAGCGCCCCCCGCCGAGGAGGGGTCGTTGATCACGGCGCCGATGATCGGCACCTTCTACGCCGCCCCGTCGCCGGGCGCGCCCCCGTTCGTCGAGGTCGGCGACGCGGTCGAGATCGGGCAGGTGGTCGGCATCATCGAGGCGATGAAGATCATGAACGAGATCGTGGCCGATCGGGCCGGGGTGGTCGGGGCGCTGCTGGTCGGCAACGGCCAACCGGTGGAGTACGGCTCGGCCCTCATCCGGTTCCTCCCGGCAGCGCCCGAGTGATCGCCCCCCCCCGCGTCGTGCCGGTCGGTCTCCTGACGTCGTACGTCCGCGAGCTGTTGGACGGCGATGATCTCCTGAACGATGTCTGGGTCGAGGGGGAGGTCTCGAACCTCTTCCCGGCCCGGTCGGGACACGTCTATTTCAGCTTGCGGGGGGACGGCGGGCAGCTCAAGTGCGCCCTCTTTCGCTCCGACGCGGCGCGCCAGCGGTCGCTGCCGCGGGAGGGAGACGCGGTCGCGGCCCACGGGCGGGTGACGCTCTACGAGCGCGAGGGGATGCTCCAACTCTACGTCGATATCGTCCAGCCGGCGGGGCTCGGTTTGGCGGCGCTCGAGCTGGAGAAGCTGCGCCAGCGCCTGGCGGCGGAAGGGCTGTTCGACGAAGGACGCAAACGAGCGCTCCCGCCGGCGCCGCGGGTGATCGGGGTGGTCACCTCGCCAGACGGATCGGTCTGGCACGACATCCAGCAGGTCGTGGGGCGCCGTTATCCCTTGACCGAACTCGTACTCTCGCCGACAGCGGTGCAGGGGGAGCAGGCTCCGCCGGCGATCGCCGCCGCGATTGCGGCGCTCCAACTCGACGGGCGGGCCGAGGTGATCATCGTCGCCCGCGGCGGCGGCTCGGCCGAGGACCTGGCGGCGTTCAACGACGAAGCGGTGGTGCGGGCGGTCTTCGCCTGCCGGGTGCCGGTGGTGACCGGGGTCGGCCACGAGACTGACCGGACATTGGTCGACGAGGTCGCCGACCTTCGGGCACCGACCCCCTCGGCCGCGGCCGAGCTG
>JBBSNJ010000079.1:0-8797 GCA_038232775.1 Thermomicrobiales bacterium | reverse complement strand
GCGGCGCCCCACCCCCGCGCCCCCCCCCGCGCGGTCGAGCGCCGGGCTGCCGGCGGCCAGGGCGTCGAGGGCGGCCCCGGGCTCGGCGACCGCCGCGGCGTAGCCGCGCTGCGTCGCCCGCAAGAAATCGCGGACCATCCCCGGCCGCTCGACGACCGTCGCCTCGGAGGCGACCAAGACTAGCTCGTAGTAGGCGGGGACGCCCCACTCCTCGACCCGCAGCAGGTCGACCGGGTAGCCGGCTTGCTCGGCGACGATCGTCTCGTGGGTCCAGTAGGCGCCCATCACGGCCACGGCCCGGCCGGAGATGAGGGCGGGAAGCAGATCGAACCCGACGTTGACCTGCTCGACAGCGGCCGGATCGGCGCCGTCCGCCTCCAGCATCGTCGCCAGGAACGCCTCTTGGCTCGGGATGCCGGTCATCCCGACCGTCCCCCCGACGAGGTCGGCGGGCCGGGCGATTTCCGCGCTGCGCAGCGACATCACCCCCAACAGGGGGCGCTGCACCAGCGCCGCGACCGCGACGACCGGGACGCCCTGGGCGCGGGCCAGCAGCACGTCGGTCTGATAGGAGATGCCGAAGTCGTCGCGGCCGGCACCGACCGTCTGGAGGACGACGGTCGGGTCGGCCGGGGTGACCAGCTCGACTGCCAGCCCCTCGGCCGCGAATCCGCCGCGGGCCTGGGCCAAGAAGAGACCGGCGTGGTTAGCGTTCGGATACCAGTCGAGGGCGATGGCGACCGGAGTCGGCGCCTGAGCCCGAACGGGGGCCGGGACGAGCGGCGCCAGGAGCAGCCCGGGGACCAGGGAGAGGAGCGAGCGGCGGGAAGCGGGCACGGGAGTCCTCCGTCGCGGAACAGGAGCCGGGCGTCGATCCCGCCGGCTGTCGAGGCGGCGACGAAGACGCCCCGCCGCGGGCGCAGCGGGGCGGTGGTGGGGCTGAGGCGCGGAGGCGCCGTCATGATCCCTGCGCGGGCATTACCCCGGTCAGGTTCGACGGTCGGCGGCGGGCCGGGGACACGTATCCCGACGGTTGGGCACCATCTCAGCCCGGCTCCCCGAGCTCCCGTTGCGGCGGCGCTCTTCATCTGTGGGCGGCAGCCTACGCCCGGTCGGGTCGGGCGTCAAGGAACGCCCGCAACGCTCGGGCGGGATTCCCCCTTCCGCGGCGCTCGCCGGGGCAACGTGACCCCGGCGAGTGCGGGCCGCGCTCGTTTCGGTCCGCCGCTCTGCGCTACCGGGGGGTCAGCTCGAGCCGGGAGCCGGGGCGGGGGAGACCGTCCACGTCGCGGATGTCGGCGATCAGGTGGGTGGTGCCGTCGGTGTCCGGCTCGAGCCGGACGTACTGGAAGTTGAAGAGGTTGCCCTCCTGGTAGAGGACGGTCGGGTTGAAGGTCGGGTCGGGGGTCGGCGGCGGCACCGCGATCGCGTTGTTCGGGCCGCTGATCAGCTCGTGGAAGACGAGCTGGTCGCCGTCGCCGTCGGCGTCGAGTTCGTAGCGGAGCGTCATCGCGAAGTGGACGTCCATGACCACGAAGACGACGTTCTCGACGTCGTTGGCGTCGAGGAAGGTCAACAGGTCACCCAACTCGGTCTCGAAGCCGGTTTCGGTCGGGACCTCCGGGTCGGTGCCGGTGGCGAAGGCATCGCGGCCGAACTCCGCCGCGTTGGAGCCGGTCGGGATCGAGTGCGGGACGTCGGTGGAGACGATCTTCCAAGTCGCCTCGGACTCGAGCAGGCCCTGCTCGAGCCAGGCCAACTGCTCGGTGCCGAGCAGCGTCTCTTCGCCGGGCGGCACCCCCTCGCGGTCGTTGCGGGTGCGGTAGGAGCGGGCGTCGAGGAGGAAGAGGTCCATCTCGGCGCCCCAGTCGAAGCTCCGGTAGATCCGGTTGGGGTCCTCCGGGTCGCGGGCGATCGGGTTCCAGTCGAAGAAGGCGTCCCGGCCGTTCTCGACCAGGGTCGGGAAGCCGGGGCGGTCGCGGTTCGCCTGGTTCCAGAACTCCCACCCGGCGCCGAAGTCGTTGATCACCTCGTGGTCGTCCCACTGGGCGTAGATGGGAGCCGAGCGGAGGAAGCGCTGGTGGTAGGGATCCTCGCGGTTGTAGCGCCAGTGCTCGTCGTAGATCTCGCGCACCCGCTCGGCGTCGGTCCAGTCGACCGCGGGGTCGGCGATGCTCGGGAAGTCGCCGGGGATGTTGGTCCAGTCGGGGACGACGGGGGTCACCGGACCCGCCAGCGGGCAGGCGGTGTCGGCGTAGATCATGTCGCCGTTGCCGATCAGGAAGTCGGGGCCGAGCACCTCCATCGCGCGGAAGAAGGCGTACCCCTCCTCCGGCCGGCGGCAGTACTGCTGGCCGGCGATGTCGCCGGCGACGGTGAAAGCGATCGGGCGGCTGCTGCCGGGAGCGGGGGCGGTGCGGAACGAACCCTCCGTCGGCCCGACCGCCGGCGGGCCGGCCTGGCCGCCACCGTTCGAGAACCAGACGCGGTAGTGGTAGCGGGTGTCGGGTGCCAGATCGGCCAGGGGGACCGAAGCGGTGTAGTCGCTGGCCGCGTCGGCGACGCCGGGCGCGGAATCGACGCGGCTGGGCTGGCCGAAGGCGAGATCGGTGTCGTACTCCACGTGCATCTGGGCCGGGCCGTCCGAGGCGCGGGCCCAGACGACGGCCGAGGTGGCGGTGAGGTCGCCGCTGGCGACGCCGTGGCTGACGTCGATCCGGCTCGGCGGCAGCGCCGCCGCCGCGGGCGTGGCGGAGTCCGGCGTCGACTGGCCGGCGCCGGCGGCGCGGGAGATGGAGCCGAGCCCGCCCGCGGCGAGACCGGCGGTGACGACGACGGCGAGGGCGATCCGGGCGGGGCGGACGTGCCCCCAGCGTTCGAGCATGACGGAACCTCCAGCGAAGGGCGGCGCGGACGACGGGGGCCGGCCACGAGCAACGAGAGGACGGGGGATCGGCGCGTGCCGGCGATCCAATCCTCCAGCCGTGCGGTGCCAGCACCGCGGTGCGGCCAGCGTAGGGGTTGGTCCTGGGCCTGAGGTTAAGGCCCCGTTACAGCCCGGTTAACCCGGAGCTGTGCGGTCGTCGGTGGCGGTGAGAAGCAGCGGAAGCGGACGAGGCGACGCGACGGGGCGACGCGGACGCGCGCTCCGCCCTCCACTCCTCAAGGAATATCGGGCCGGGGTCGGCTGTCGAGGCGACGAGCGGGGGCGCCTGAGGTCAGGATGCGTCGGCCTCGACGCGGCCGAGGGCGGCGGCGGCCGGGGCGGTCTCCGCCCGCGGGGCCGGCTTCCGCGCCCGGCCGAGGGTGGCGAGCCGGAAGCGGAGGATGAAGGCGATCATCTGCAGGCCGAGCTTGACCGTCTTGGAGAAGTCGCCGGTCACCGCCGAAACGCCGACGCGGGGCAGGTAGTTGATCGGCACCTCGACGAAGCGGGCGCCGGAGGTGATCGTCAGCAGCATCAACTCCGGCCCGAAGTGGCTGCCGCCGACCGTGAACCGCGGCTCGAGGCGCCGCGCCAGGTCGCGGTGGAGCAGGCGGTAGGTGCAGCCGACGTCGGAGAGGTGGCTCGTGTTGAAGAGCGCCTCGACCAGCTTGGCGACCGCCCAGTTCCCCCACTTCAGGAAAGCCCCCATATTGGCGCCGCGCCAGATCAGCTCCCGCGTCGTGCGGGTGCCGAAGACCGCCTCGCAGTCGTCGCTGTAGACCAGCAACTTGGCGACGTCGCTGGGGAGAAAGGTGCCGTCCGGCTCGCAGAGGACCAGCAGCTCGCCGCTCGCCTCCGCCAGGCCGCGGCGGTAGGACCAGCCGTACCCCTGGCGCCCCTCCCGGACGAGGCGGGCGGACGTCTGGGCGACCTCCTCGGCGGTCCCTTCCTGGGCGTTGTTGTCGACGACCAGCACCTCGTCGACGACCCCGGTCGCAAAGAAGCCGTCGATCACCCGCCGAATCGAGTCCCGCTCGCGATAGGTGCCGAGGACGACGGAGACCGTCTTCCCGTTCCACATGCCCCGGTGCCCCCCGCCGCCCCCTGCCCTGCCTGGTCGATGCGCCGGCGGACTTGGGTTCCCTCCGGACGATGTCCGAGGCGGATGATAGACGCTCGCCTGGCCTTAGCCGACGCTACGCGCCGCTGCGCTCCGCAATCTTCGGTCCGCCCGAGCGGCCCCGCCCCGGCGGCATCGCCCGCCAGAATTGGCTATCATTCCGCGCCATGCCGACCGACGACCACCTTGTCGCCCCACCCCCCTTCGCCCGCCTCCTCGTCGCCAACCGGGGCGAGATCGCCGTCCGCGTGATCCGCGCCGCCCGCGAGCTGGGGGTGGCGGCGATCGCCGTTTACGGCCCGGGGGAGGAGGACGCCCCCCACGTCCGCCTGGCGGACGAGGCCTACCGGCTCCCCTCCGAGCAGCCGCTCCCCTATCTGGACATCGCGTCGGTCGTCGCCGTCGCCGAGCGGGCCGAGGTTGGGGCGGTCCACCCCGGCTACGGCTTCCTGGCCGAGAACGCCGGCTTCGCCGAGGCGGTGGCCGCCGCCGGGCTCGTCTTCGTCGGCCCGCCACCGGCGGCGATCCAGGCGATGGGGGACAAGGTGGCGGCCCGCCGCCTCGCCGCCGCCGCCGGCGTCCCGGTCGTCCCCGGCAGCGACGGCGCCGTCGCCTCTGCCGAAGAAGCCGGGGCCTGGGCGGCGGCGAACGGCGATCCCTCCCCCCTCGCCGTCAAGGCGGCTGCCGGCGGCGGCGGCCGCGGCTTCCGCGTCGCCCGCGCCGAGGCGGAGCTGGCGGAGGCGTTCGCCGGCGCCGCCGGCGAGGCCGCCCGCTCCTTCGCCGACTCGACGGTCTACGTGGAGCGCTACCTGGAGCGCCCTCGCCACGTCGAAGTCCAGCTCTTCGCCGACGCCAGGGGCGCGGTCGTCGCCGTCGGCGAGCGCGACTGCTCCGTCCAGCGCCGCCACCAGAAGCTGATCGAGGAGGCCCCCGCTCCCGGCCTCGACCCGGCCACCCGGCGGGCGATGGCCGAGGCGGCGGTGGCCCTCGCCCAGAGCGTCGATTACCGGGGGGCGGGCACCGTCGAGTTCATCGTCACGTCCGGGGGAGCGTTCTTCTTCCTCGAGATGAACACCCGGATCCAGGTCGAGCACCCGGTGACCGAGGCCGTGACCGGGATCGACTTGGTCAAGGAGCAGATCGCGGTCGCCGCCGGCCGCCCCCTCTCGTTCGGCCCGGCCGACGTCGCCCCCCGCGGCCACGCCATCGAGTGTCGGATCAACGCCGAGGACCCGGGTCGCGGCTTCGCCCCCGCCCCCGGCACGATCACCGCCTACCGCGAGCCGGGCGGGTTCGGCGTCCGCGTCGACGCCGCGGCCGGGACCGGCGACGCGATCCTCCCCGCCTACGACTCGCTGATTGCCAAGCTGATCGCCTGGGGACGGGATCGGTCGGAGGCGATCGCCCGCATGGAGCGGGCACTCGCCGACTTCCGGATCGAGGGGGTGCCGACGACCATCCCCTTCCACCGTGCGGTGCTGGCCCACCCCGCCTTTCGGGCCGGGGAACTGGCGACCACCTTCCTCGACCAGCACCCCGAGGTGCTGCCGCCGGCGGCCACTCCCGTCCCGACCGCCGCGGCCCCGGACGCCGCGCCGACGCGGGAGCTGATCGCCGAGGTCGACGGCCGGCGTTTCGCGCTCCGTCTCCACGGTGACCTCGGCCTGGCCGGGGGGGCCGGCGCGGCCCCAGCCCGTCGCCCGCCCCCCCGGCTCGGGGGCAGCGGCGGGCGCTCCGGGGGAAGTAGCGGGGCCGGGCCGATGAACGATGGGCACGACTTGGCCAGCCCGATCCAGGGCACCGTCGTCCGCATCGCCGTCGAGCAGGGGCAGATGGTCGCCCGCGGCGCGGTCGTCTGCGTCGTCGAGGCGATGAAGATGGAGAACGAAGTCGCTGCCCACCGCGACGGCGTCGTCGAGAGCCTGCGCGTCGCCACGGGCGACCCGGTCAAGATCGGCGACGTCCTCGCCGTCATCGCCTGAGCGATCGAACTGTCGCCGGTTCGTCCTTGGTTCCCGGTTCGTCCTCCACCACCGTTGCCGGCGCGGGTTCGTGCCTTCCAGCCGCCTGGACGGCGACCGATGATCCCGGCCCTGAACGCCGCCACCTAGCGATCCGCCGACCCACGACCACTCGCTACTCGCTACTCGCTACCGGCAAACTCCATCGAGGCAGAGGAGACCGCCGCAGCAGCCGTCGCCATCGGCGCAGGCTCCGCCGGCGGAGCGGCAGCAGTTCAGTGCCCCGTCCCCGACGATGCCGTTGTCGGCGCAGAGGGCAACCCCGCCGCCCTGGCTGCACTGGCCGCTGCTCGTGCACGCCGCTCCGGGAGCAAGGAGGCGGCGAAACTCGCCGCCGCCGCAGACACCGTCGATGCAGAGGGCGGACCCGCAGCAGACGGAATCTGGACCGTCGTAGCAGAGACCGCCCGCTTCGAGGCAGCAGTTCAGCGGCCCGTCCTCGGGTCGGCCGTTGTCGGCGCAGATCACCGTCCCGATCACCGACGCGACGCACTCGGCCGTCTCGCCGCAGACGTCGCCGACGGAGAGCGTGGCGAAGGGGGGCCGGAGGCAAACGTCGCAGACGTCGCCCGTCGGCGCGCAGAGGAGATCCCCGCAGCAGTCGGCGTCGGAGCCGCAGCAGCCGGCGACTCGGCAGCAGGTCAGCGGCCCGTCCCCGGCGATCCCGTTGTCGCCGCAGATCGTGGTCCCCATGAAGTCCTGCCCGCATTGGCTCGCGGCGGTGCAGGTGCCCCCCACGGGGACGGTCGCCTCCTGTGCGTCGAGACGGCCCGCTCGGACGTGGGCCACCATCGCGGCCAGCGCCCCGCCGGCGACCCCGCGGAGGAGACCGCGGCGGGGGGTGCGGCTCGAGAGGGCGCGGGTGAGGTCATCGAATCGTCGGTCGTCCATGGTCCGCTCCCGTCCTGCCTCGGTCGCGCTCGGTGAGCGTTCCCCTTCAGGCCCCGGTGAGGGCCGGCGTCCGCCGCCCGCCGGCAGCGGACGCCGCATCGGGCTCGACGGTGGCATCGGGATCGGGAGGGATGTGCCGGCCGCCGCCGTCCTTCCCGGCGGCCGCCGGTTCCGGCTCCCGCGGCTGGTCGGCCCGTCGGGAGGCGGCTTCGTGGGCCTGGACGGTGGCGACCAGGACCTGATCCATGAAGGCGGAGATGTCGGCCGAGATGCGGACCGCCCGGCGGGCGGCCAGCCCCTCTTCCTCGATCATGCCCGTGACGGAGCGGAAGACCGGGTGCCGGAAGTAGAGGAAGGCTTCGACCGTCTCCGACGGCGAGAGGCCGTGGCCGGCACCGGCGCGGCCGTAGTGGCTCCCGATCTGCCGTGCCTCGTCCAGCAGCGATCCCCGATCGCCGGCGTTCGGGGCGACCGCCGCGTAGCGGACGGCGAGGTCGACCAGGCGCCGGCCGAGGCGGCGGTGTTCCTCCTGGGTCGCGGCGCCGTAGGCCCGGAACCACCGCCGCTCGCGGGCGGAGCGCAGGTAGTCCTCCTCGTAGGCGGCCAGGGAGCGGTCGGTCAGCGCCTGGCGGCCGACGCGCGGGCGCTCCTGGATCTGGGGCCCGTCGCCGACCAGGCGCCGGAGGTCGGCCTCGGCGTAGCGGCGGTGGCCGCCCGGCGTGCGGAAGACGGGCACCTTGCCGGCGTCGCTCCAGCGGCGCAGTGTCGACTGATCGACCCCGAGGAAGGCGCAGGCGGCGTTGATCGAGAGCCAGCGACCGTCTGCCTGGCTCCCCGGTGGCCGCCCGCTTCCTCGCTCAACGCCGGTCATCCCGTCGCTCTCCAGCGGGGCGGCCCCATCGGTCGACGTCGCGGCGGTCGGGACGGGGAAGCGGGTGGGCGAATGTTGGGCGCTCATCGGCGGCCTCCTGGCGGGTGGCCGCGCGACGGCGGGCGACCACGACGCAGCATCACCCGCCCACCCAGCGGGGAAGTCGGCGTCCGCGGGACACCCCCGGCCGGCGGGTCGGGCTAGTGTACCGACCCCCCCGGTGGTGTCAATGAGGCAAGTCGGCTCACGTTCGCCCCTCCCCCGCCGCCCGCCGACCGACCTCGGCGCGCCTCGCCGGGGTCCTCGGCATCTCCGCCCCCGCACGGGTTGCCCCCCGGCTGGATCGTGGTACCGTCCAAAGAGGAGCCGGAGGATCGAGGCGAAGTGCGCGAGCGGTCTCCGGCCGGGGCGCAGGTCCGGCCGCGAGCGAACGGGAGGGGTCAAGAGATGGGTCGCCTCTACGACGGGCTGGACGACGGGCTGCGGGAGTGGCTGACGGCGCAGCCGCTCTTCTTCGTCGCCACCGCGCCGGACGACCCCGCCGACCATCTCAACCTCTCGCCGAAGGGGGGTACCGGCACCTTCCGCGTCCTCGGGCCGACGACGGTCGCCTACCTCGACCTCGTCGGCAGCGGGATCGAGACGGTCGCCCACCTGCGACAGAACGGGCGGATCGTGCTGATGTTCTGCGCCTTCGCCGGTCCCCCGAAGATCGTCCGCCTGCACGGTCGAGGGCGGGTCGTGCCGGAGGGAGACGCCGCGTTCGACGCGCTCGTCGCCGGCTTCGAGCCGAGCGACGCCGAGCGGCGGATCGCCCGCGGCATCGTCGTCGTCGAGGTGGAGCGGATCGCCGACTCCTGCGGCTTCGTCGTGCCGCGGATGGACCTCGTCGCTGAGCGAGACCAGCTCGTCCGCTGGGGGGAGAACCGGCAGCGGCAGCAGGGGGCGGGGTGGAAGGCGAGCTACCT